>JAGWVZ010000298.1 GCA_018970625.1 Myxococcales bacterium
CTGGAACTTGGCCTTCCGCTGAAGGATTTTGTGAAACTCGCCGAGTCCTCGCTCGGGTTGCACATTAACAACCTGAACATGATGCTCAGCGCTGAGCACGTGGCCCAGTTAAAGTTGGCGGCCAAACGCGCTCCGAACGAGCCCCATTCTCCCACTCAGTGGCCGCATCGACACGATACCCGACGACCACATGGCTGACCGGTGCGACCGTCAGCCCGAAGGGTCGCGCATTCACTCACGCGAACTGCGGCATCACGCGCCCAGTGCGCTCCGGCGAGCGAAGGGTTCCCAGTAATCCAGCACCAGCACGACTGACGGATCCCAGCCGGGCTTTCCGCGATCATCCACGATGTGAAGGTGTGCGAGATGCGTGCCGCTATCGCGGTTCTTGAACACCACCAGCTTCAACCGCAGCAGCCCGACATCAGTAGAAAGCTCCGTCTTTTCGAGCACTTCAGTTAGCGCATACAAGGTATCACCCGACCAAGTCGGGTTGACGTGCTGGCCACCATTGAACGCACAGATGCCGAGACGATTCTCGAGTCCGTTCAACGCCATCGCGTATCCGTGCGAGATGATGACGCCGCCGTACACCAGCGGCTTGCCGTTCATCCCGTGCAGATCGAAGTGAACCTTGGCGCTGTTCTGAAACAGACGCGTGAAGCTCATGTGATCGGATGGATTGACCGCCATGCCGTCATAATGGTGAATGACCTCTCCCACCGTGTAGTCTTCCCAGGCGAAGCAACCCCCGCTCTGTACCGCTGTGGGAATTCCCGTCGCCGGCCGCCACGAAGACAGGCGTTCGGCAGCCACGCGACCCGCAAACTCAGGAACCTCGGGTGACGCGAGCCAGGCGGTCGGCACCGACGAACACTTGTTGATCATGACCCACCGTTTGAAGGTCAGCACGGTATCCCCATGCTGGTTCCGGGTGGTGTTATCAACGTACACGACGCCGGTGGTCCCCGACGAGTTCTCCTTGAGCCCGACGATGCGCAGCGAGGTCGTGATGGTATCTCCGACCCGCACCGGAACACCCCAGACCACCTCGGCATACCCCAGATTGGCCCGGGCGTTGAGCGAGATGGTGCGCACGGTCTGGCCAAAGGCGGCGTGAAAAACCACCAGCGGGTGCACAATCCCTGCAGGGCCACAGAAGCCGGGCGTACGATCGCCCGTTAGCGCAATGTAGGCGGCTACATCGCCAGCGGTGAGGGTGCGTGGGATCGGACACACGATCTCCTGACCGACTTGAAAGTCTTCAAAAAAATTACCTTTCCAGCCTTTACCCATGGGTCCGCCTGTTGTTTTGTCGTTAGCCTTCAATAGCGTCGCGCAACGCCTGACGCGCCACCACATAGAGCGCAAGCACCTCTTCGGCGCCCTCAAAGATGGAGAGAACGCGCGCATCCTCCCAGTGACGGCTCACCGCATACTCGAGCGAGTATCCCATGCCGCCATGAAGCTGCATCGCCTCACGGGTGACCCACTCGGCATCTTTACAGCTAATCAGCTTGACGAGAGAAGCTTCCATCTGCCCTTCGTGATTGTCCATCATGACGGCGACATCGTACGATAGCCGACGGCTGGCGTGAACGAGAGCGGCCATTCGGACCAGCTTGGACACGGAGAGAGCGTAATCCCGCAGAGGCGCGCCAAAGACCTTTCGTTCGCTGGCATATCGGACGGCCTTTCGGAACGCCGCCTCCATGACACCCACGGCACGAGCGGCTGTCTGGATGCGCCCACCCGCAAATCCTTCCATCTGCAACGCAAATCCGTCCCCTTCGGCGCCGATCCGATTCGCATCCGGCACGAAGTAGTTGTCAAAGCTGACCGAGAACGAATGCATGCCACGATACCCGATGGTGGGGATCGCGTGCCCCTCGACCGTCCCACCCTCTGCCTGACGGTGCGAGAACGTGTGGTGATCGTCGGCTGAGATTTTGGCAGGCTTCTCGACGAGGAACAGAGTGAGCCCGCGCGCGCCGTCGGCCGAGCTGCCTGTGCGGGCGAGCAGGATAAACACGTTTGCGCGACCAGCGAACGTGCACCAGGTCTTCTCGCCGTCTATCCGATAACCGCCGTCCACTTTGCGGGCGGTCACGCGCAGCGATGCCACATCAGAGCCGGCATTCGGCTCCGTCACAGCCACACTGACCAGCGTCTCGCCCGAGGCAATCTGTGGAAGCCAGCGTTGTTTCTGCTCTTCGGTTCCGCCCTTGAGCACCGCCTTGGCGCAAATCTCGGGGCGGGTGATGACGCTGCCACCAGCTCCCAGACTGGCCCGGCTCAGCTCTTCCGTCGCGATGCACATCGTGAGGTTGTCGACGAACATGCCGCCGTACTCTTCGGGGATTGAAATGCCGAAAACTCCGAGGTCAGCGAGCTCCTTCAGCAGGTCTTCAGGAATGATACGGTCTTCGCGATGAATGGCTTCGGCGAGCGGCTCGACCCGCTGGTCTGCGAAACGCTGAAACGTGCGCCGGACCTCGGCATAATCAGGGCCGAGCTGAAGCGAGCCAGACTGCTCCGACGTACGTTCGTTGAGCGCTTCGGCGATGCGGCGCAGGTTCGCAGTCGACATGACCTGCCGTGACCATGCGAGCGCCTCGGAAAATTCGGGCGTCGTGGTGGCGACACCGAAGCTGTCCTGAAACGCGCTCAACGAGCCGGCCAGACGTTGAAGTGACATCGCCAGGTACACATCGGCCAGGTCAGCATCGTAGGCGCTGGCGAACTTTGAGTCGGTGAAACGAACAACGGCACGAGCTCCCTCTCGCTCGCCCAGGATACGAGCGAACTCGAAGGCTTCGGGTTGCAATTCGTCGAACGCACGGCGGTCAAAGCGTCCGCCCCTTGCGACTCGGGCCGACAGTGTTGCGGTTACCTGTGAGCAGACGTGGTCGAGCAACGACAAAGCGGACTGACGCGACGTGGACACGGAGATCTCCGGGAGCAGAGCAATCGACAGGATCGACATGCAGAGAGCGTTACACAGTCATGCGACCGGGTAGTGCGCACCGTTCTGATTCAGCGCAAGCACACGCCGAAGCAAGGGCCGACCTAACCCAACGCCGAGTGTTCGTCGTGGGTAACGGCGGTACGCAGCAGTTGTGCGTAGGTAAAGCCGGTAGCGGCAATATCGGCTTCGGTGAGGATGCCCGACTTGAGTCCACCTCGTACCACCCACCACTCGGTTCCAATCACAGCCTTATCGGCGAGGCGATCCCCGTCGACCTCAGCTCCAGAGCCGGAGGTGGCAGCGCGGGCGTAGTCCGCGGTCAAGCGAAGGGCCGCCATGGCAACCTCACGGGACGGGGTCCATGCCGAGTGGATCGGGTCGATCTGGTCAGGGTGCAGAATCCACTTGGCCGCATAGCCGGCAGCCCGCGAGTTCTCGGCGTCACGACGCGCGAGCTCGAGAGCGCGCTCGCGGGTTGCCATCGCCTGAATGAACTTCTCGCCATAGATGGTGGGGTCGAGCTGCGTCGACGCGAGCTTCATGGCAGCAGCCATCTGCTCGGCGTTCACACCCTCGGGCGCCTTCGGACGAATCGGCAGCGTACCGGTAACGGCATCCACGGCGTCCTTGCCATGGGCCGCGGCAATGACAGGCAACATCTGACGAACCGTCTGCTGGTCGTAGATCCAACCATCCGCCGTCACCTTTCCCCCGATGGTGCGGGCGAAGTCCCAGGCGCCAAAGATCAGGGCGGCGACGCCATCGACCGCCGCGATCTTCTCGGCTTCGAGGAACGCACGCGGCGACTCGATAAGCACTTCGAGCATGATCGGGTTGGTGTATCCCTTGAGCCGCTGCACATCGCGCACGATCTTCACGATATCCGCGACTTCTTCGGCGTACTCGGTCTTGGGAATCACCATGGCCTGCAGCTTGTCACCAGCCTGCGAGACCACCTCGACCACGTCGTCTTCAAAGTACGGCGTGCGAATGTTGTTGGGACGAAACGCGACCACCTTGTCGCCAAAGGCGGTCGTCTGCAGCACTTCGACGATGAACTTGCGCGCCCATGGCTTGAAGTCTGCGTTATCCGGGGCGGCGTCTTCGAGATCGTAAAAGAAGAAGTCGATCGGCAGCTCCGCGGCCTTCTTCATCAGCTTCTGGGACGTCGCACGGGCGTCACGCTCGGGATCTCCACCGGGTCCCATCTTGAAGGCCGGGATCGACATCTCGCCGCGCCGGTAATACGGCACAAACTGACCGTGCATGCGTTCGGCCACCTTGCGGTGGCGGGCCTGAATCTGGGCAATTTCGCTACGAATTGCGTCAAGTGACGACATGGAAAACTCCTGCACGTGGCGCCTACGTGGTTCGGCGCGAGGGAACGATGCGAAGCGGAACGAACAACTACCGCACTGTCAGTCGTTGACCTTGAACACCGGGAAGTAGGTGAAGTCACCACGGTCGTAGTCTTCGGCCAGCTGTGGGATCTCGTCAAAGGTGTAAATACGGGAATCCACCGTGGGCAACCACTCATTGGCCACGGCGAAGTTCACGGCCTGCACACCTTCCGAGTAACGTGCATAATGCGTGTGGACATGTTGGTGGCGGTCAATACACTCGATCGCTCTCATGAACCACATCTGCATGCCTTCTTTCCATCCCGCGGTCGCCAGAACGCCCTGACGAGCCATCGCCTTGAGCGTCGCGCGAATCACAGGCGAACCCACGTAGTCCAGAAACACGTTGACGCCCTGCCCGTTGGTCAGTTCGTGGACGATGTCCAGAAAGCGCTTCTCACTCTGCATGTAACGAGTCTTGTATTCCGGGTCCGTCTTGTAGAGTTTCTCGTCATAATTGAGCTCGGGAAACTCGTTGCGGTCGATCGCCGTGATGCCCAGATCAGTGGCCATCTTGTTGCGGTCGGCGCGCGAGTTCACCTGAAATGTTCGGCATCCGCTCAGGTGAGCCAGATGAAGCTCCGCCAGCGAAACGCCGCCTCCCCAGCCCCAGACCACCGGGTCGGGAAGCTCAGACTCTGTCAGCTGCATACGCAACATGCCAAATGCCAGACGCCAGTTCGACCATGCTGTGACATAACG
>JAGWVZ010000299.1 GCA_018970625.1 Myxococcales bacterium
GGCCCTCTACACGCGGAAGTTCGCAAACACGGAACATCCAGACACTGTCGCCCTCACCTGACCACGGACTGGTCGAACCGTCAGTCCCCGAGCGGTCAGCGTGAGGGTTCTCTTTTTTTGCCCTCCGCAACGGCCCAGCGCGCTTCACTTTCGGCCAGCATCGGCCCCAACAGCAGGCCGCGCGACCCCAGCCCCGTCAGCAACCGAACGCGCCCCCGAAAACCCGGCGCCGCGCCCACCCACGGATGCATGCGCCGCAAGACCGGCCGCACGCCCGACCAGCCGCTGACCACCCGAGCCCCCTCCACAAGACCCGGCAGCGCCGCGCTCGCCTCACCCAGCAGCTGCGTCACCCCCTCGGCGCGCAGCCGAGCCGGCCACATCCCCGGCTTATAGGTCGCTGACAGCACCACCCGCTGCAAGGCAGGGCGGCCGTCCGCCCCGACGTCGGTGCGCCACTCCAGCGG
This sequence comes from Myxococcales bacterium, assembly GCA_018970625.1. The sequence continues at coordinate 468 of JAGWVZ010000299.1, forward strand.
TACCCGTACGCTGTGGCAGGCCGAACCCGCCATAAACTCAGGCGCTTGCGGCGACTCCAGCTCCACCAGCTCACCGCCCACGTACTGCAGCTCGCGCGCCACCTCGGCCACCAGGCGCCCGGCCGCCCCCTCGCACAACCACAGCGCCTGCGCATGGCGCCGCACGCCGTCGCTGCAGTCGGCCCACACCCCATCGTCACACTCACCCACCGCCGTCACGTCCACGCCCGGCACCACCACCGCCCTGCCCTGCTTCAGCAGGTGTTCTACCAGCAGCGGCATGCGAACCAGGCGCGCGTCCGCAATGCGAACCCCGCCCCGAACCCGCTCACTCGACAGCGGCTCCAGCGTTCGACAGGTCACCGCGTCGCACCACTCCACCAGCTGCGAAGCGTTCTGCGCCAGCAACGGAATGCGACGGTGCCACTCGGCCGCCGTCGCGTCATCCAGCGCCACACGCAACAGGGGCCAGCGTCGAGCGATCGACTCGCCCGCCGCATCCAGCCAGCGCCCGGTCAGCTCCATGCCCGCCACGTGCGCCGCCTCGACGCTCAGACGTTTGCCCGTCACCGGCTGAAGCACCGCCAATGGCACCGCCGAGGCCGCCGACGCGACGCGGGACCGCTCGATGACCGTCACCGTGCACCCCGCCTCACCAAGCGCGGCAGCGAGGCAGGCACCAGCGAGCCCACCGCCCACAATCAGCACCTGCATGGCATTCCTTCGCTCCCGCGTGATCGCACCTTTGACACAACGAGCCGCACCGACCTATCGTCGCGGCCGTCGCGGTCACTCTCCCACAGGTCGCCCATGCGTCTCCACAGCAGCATCATTCTCGCCGTCTCACTTCTGGTACCGTCGCTGGTCATCGCAGACCCGGTCGTGACACGAAACGACAGCATCGGCAGCCCCAATGATGCCCAGTTTGCGTTTCCGCTGACCACAGGAAACGTCGCCGCCGCGTGTTTTGACGACCCGGGCCTGAGCTACCCCAGGACCCTGCAGCAGGTGGACGTGCTGCTCGCCGGCGATGCCAACGACGACGTCGAGCGACTGCTGACCGTGCTCGTTTATGGTCGCGACACACAAATTAGCCCTCCGAGCACGGCGATTGGCTCATTCGAGCGCGGCGTAACCGTTTCGCGCAACCTGCTTACCGTATTCGACGCCAGCGCTGAAGGGATCGTCCTGAACGGACCCTTCTGTGTCGGCGTGGTGTCGCCCGAAACCCTGCCGGTATTGCTCGCGTCCGATGGCGCCAGCGACACCGACAGCGGCGAAAACTGGGTGCTCAACGGCGAAACCGACAGCTGGGTGGCCGCGGCAGAGGCCGAGGTCAGCGGCAACTTTGTGATCCGGGCCGTCACCGTTCCATTCCAGCCGGTCGTCGAACCCGACGCAGGAGCCGATGTCGGCCAGACCGATGTCACGCCTGGCACACCCGCTGTCTCGATCTTCACCATCACCCCCTCGCGCGGCGACCTCGGCGACGAAGTGCAGGTCGACATCGCCGGCACCGGCTTCGAGCAGGCCTTCACCTATCGCATTGGGCCCGCCCCGCTGGTTGATATTGCCGTCGTGAACACCTCGCTCGTCACCGCCACGCTGCTGCCGGCGTCACTCGATCCGGGCACCTACGACGTGATCGTTTCGCAGAACGGGCAGGTACTCGCGCAGCTCCCACAGGGCTTTCAGGTCACCAGCGGCGACGACGCCCTGCCCCCGCGCATCACCGGCATTGTCCCCGCACGGCTGCCCGTCAACGTCTCTACCAACATCGTGCTCACCGGCGAGGGCATTCAACAAGGCGCTCGCCTCGAGATCGGCGGTCGACAGGTCGCCACCTCCACCGTCGTCGACGACTCCACCCTGCGCGCGCTCATCGTCGGCAATCACGTCTCGGCTCCCGGCCTCTACGACGTCGTGCTGACCAACCCCGACGGCCAGACCGCCACCCTCACCGGCGGCTTTCTGTTCTCGGCCGCCGAAGAAGACGAAGGCGCGGGCTGCTCCACTGTTCCCACATTTCCCGCAGCTCTGCCGGGATTCGCAGCCGCGCTGGCGCTCACCCTCGCGGCATGGCGCCGCAATCGGAAGTCCTGATGTCACATCATGGTATTGGCCTGCTGTTCACCCCGGGCGAGCACGGACAACCAGAAATCCTTTACATTCGGGATGTTACCATCACCTGCCCGGTGTGCAGACACGAGCAGTACTATCGTTGGTACTCGTCTACGCCCTACCACCCCATGCACGCGCAGCGCCTCACGCAGCTGCTGCACAAGGCCAACGCCGGCCTGCAACACGAATGCGAGCAGTGCGGCGAACCGCTCGACGAACGCCACACATCGCGCCACCTCATCCACTGGGGTTTCGCCGGCGGCAAAGGACTCATTCAGGGACACTGGTGGCGCGACGGCCGCGAAAAGTGGGTGCTGCAACCCTTCCGTCACATCGACGCGCAGATTGTGCCCGACTGGGAGCCCGCAGCCGACATCTCGAACGTTGTGCTCGACCAGCTCACCGAAGAAGCCATCCACGACACCTTCGGCCGTGGTATCTCGGGCAAAGCAGCGGTTCGCAGGGCGTTGCTGAAACGAGCGCAGCGCTCCGATCCACCATCAGGCGGATTTACAGAGATCGCTGAGAGCACCATCCTCGGCATTTTCGATAACTCGGAAACCGACGCGCAGATTGCGACGGAATTTCAGCGACTTCTGAGTCAGACCAAACAAGCGGGCGACTGGCGCTGCGTGCAACTGAACCCTGGTGGACAGCTGCTCTCGGGCTTCGTTGGGGCACCGTCATCGTGGCTGGGTGACCTGCCGCTGCGCGGACTGCGCGTCATGATCTGGACCGACGCCGCCCGGGTATTTGAGCACGCCGACCGAATCCTGCGTTCATTCCCCATCAAGGTTCGCATTCGACAGTTACCCGGCACACCCCTGCTGGTCTTGCGCATGCCAAACCAGAAAGACACCTCGACATCACCCCGCATCGATCCCGTGGGCATTGCCGGGGAGGCGGCGCGCTCGGCCTCGCCGATTGAGGACATCGTGCGCCTCGAAATCGACCGGATTCTGCACCTGCTCACAGGTCTGGTATCACCCGATGACGAAGACACGACAACGCTGCCAGAGTCGGAAAACGAAGCGATTCACTGAGCCGGGGGCTTTCAACGCATCAACGGGGGAAATGTCAGGAATCTGTCGCGTTGCATCTACGTAGCGCGAAAATATCTGAAACAGACGCCTCTGACACGCGCGACTGCCTCTCTGAAAACGCACCTGCGCAACAGAAAAGTGCGGCGTATTCAACACTTGAAGGCCAACACCGGTCCTGGAACAGACATTGGCACGACCCTCGCAACAACAGCCTGGTGTCGCTCGACTACGACTCCACTCCGCTCTCACGGGAACTCCGATGAAGAACACGATCCTCGCCATGTCGTCTCTGCTGCTTGCCTCGCTCGTTGTCGCCGGCTGCTCCGAAGAAGACACCGAGCCAACACCTGATGCCGGCGCACACGAGACCGTGAAGTCCGAGCTGGCGCGCGACACCACGCCCGACAACGACCCGGCGGTGCTGGCCGAGCTGAGCGTGGGAAACAGAGCCTTCACCATGGACCTGTACCGGACCACGGCTGAACCCGGCACCAACTACATGGTATCGGGCTGGAGCATTCAGCAGGCCTTCGCGCTTACGTGGGCGGGCGCCGTGGGCGAAACCGCACAACAAATGGCCGACACGCTGTACTTCACCGACGATCAGACCACGACCCACAGCGCCATGAACGCGTTCGACCTCGCGCTGTCGTCTCGCGAGTTGGCTGCGACCGATGAGGAAGAGGCGGTCGAGCTTCGCGTTGCCAACGCGTTCTGGGGACAGACTGGCTACCCGTGGGCGGCGCCATTTCTGGACACGATCGCCCTGAATTATGGCGCCGGTGTCGAATCGGTCGACTTTGATGCCGATGCGGAAGCCGGACGGCAGCTCATCAATGCATGGGTGGAAGATCGAACCAACGACCGCATCAAGGATTTGCTGCCAGAAGGTTCGATATCGGCCGATACGGCCGCCGTGCTGACCAATGCCGTCTATTTTCGCGCGCCGTGGCTGCATGAGTTCAACGAAGACGCCACCGCCGACGGCACCTTCACGCTCGCCAATGGCAGCACCATCAGCACTGCCCTCATGACCCAGCTGGACTCACACGCCTTCGCCTCGGGCGAGGGCTGGTCGGCGGCCGAGATGGCCTTCCGTGGCGACGAGTTGGCCATGACGTTTATTCTGCCGACGCCCGGCACATTCGATACCTTCGACGCCGCATTTGACGCAGCCGTGCTCGACGAGGTGCTGGCCGCGCTGCAGCCGGCGCAGGTGCGCATTACTCTGCCGAAATTCGAATTTGAAACCGAATTTACACTCTCGGACGCACTCAAAGAGCTGGGCATGGTGATTCCGTTCGACGGCGGCGCTGATTTCAGCGGCATGCTTCCGGGTGGCGGATTATTTATTGACGAGGCATTTCACAAAACGTTTATCGCCGTCGAAGAAGGCGGCGCAGAAGCTGCAGCCGCCACCGC
>JAGWVZ010000300.1 GCA_018970625.1 Myxococcales bacterium
TGATGCCGAAGGTTTTGAGCGCTACCTGATGCGGCAGGGTGGTTCGGCGCTGGGTACGGTCGAAGAAGGCGACGATGTCGTTGGCTGACTGGTAGCGCTGGGCGGGATCCTTGGCGGTGGCCCGGAAGATAAATTCGATGAGATCCTGAGGGATATCGGGGACATAGAGTCTTGGGTCGGGCATGGGAGCATCGATGTGCTGACGCAGGACTTTCTGGATGTCGTCGTCGTCGAATGGCAGCAGGCCGGTGAGCATCTCATAGGCGACGATGCCGAGCGCATAGACGTCGGAGCGGCCGTCGACGACGAGGCCCATGGCGTGTTCGGGCGACGAGTACACGGGCGTTCCCAGATAGATGCCCTTGTCTCGTGTCATGCCTTCTTCGACGCCGTCGATGGCGGCGATGCCGAAGTCGGTGAGCTTTACGGTACCATCGGGCTCGATGATGATGTTCGACGGCTTGACGTCGCGGTGCACGATGCCGTGCGCATGCGCGAAGGCGAGAGCCGAGGCGACATCGCGGAGGACCCGGCGCACTTCAGCGGCGGGGAGCTTGCCTTTTTCGTCGAGGATCAGCTCGACGTCGCGGCCGGTGAGCTTCTCCATGACGATGAAGATGGTGGCCCAGGCCTCTTCGCGGTCATAGACTTCGACGATGTTGGGGTGCCGCAGCCCCGCGATGATCCGCGCTTCGTTGCGGAAGCGCTCGGCGAAATGGCGCCGGTACATGAGGGTGTGCGAGAGCATCTTGATGGCGACGGGTCGGTCGAGGTTGGAATGGATGCCCTCGAAGACGGTGGCCATGCCGCCCTTACCGATGATTTCGCCGGTCAGCCGGTACTTGCCAACATGCTGAATGCCCCGGCCTTCCATGAGCCGCTGGCCCAGAATATTGGTCAGAAAGCTCGCGACCTCGGGGTGGTCGCTGAGCAGCTGCGTGACCACGCTGCGTGGAATGACGATGCACTTGCAATCGGTGTCTGCAATGACATCGGCGGTGCGAGGTTCATCGGTGAGGAGCGCCATTTCGCCGAAGACGTGCCCCTCAGAGAGCCATGCGGTGAACTTGGGTTTGCCGTCGCGGCCTTCAATGGGAATCTGAACACGTCCTTCGCAGATGACGAACATGCAGGTTCCGACCTCGCCTTCGCGCACCAGAAAAGTGCCAGCCGCGAACGATTCCACGTGCAGTACGCTGGCGAGCCGCTGCAGCGAGTCGTCGGAGAGCGACCGAAAGGCCTCGGAGTTTTTCAGGAACTGAACAATCTGCGCAGTCATAGTCTCTCTGCCGCGAACGGAAGTCTCCCTGCACCCATCGGGAGTGAAGCGGGCCACGAGCCGACCTTCCGTAGTTCACCTGCGTGCATACGGGCTTCAGCGCGAACCGGCAAGCGGCGATTGAACCCGCTGCGACACACGCCTGTGGAGCTGTGTTCAGGTGTACACGTGCTGCGGTACGGTGCGCGTCGGCGAGCCCGGTCTGGCCGTGGAAAACGTCAGGATTTGGCAGCCTTCTGCGCTTTCTCGATGGCGTCGTACTCAACGCTGTACACCATGAGAGCGTCCTGCACGATGAGCAGATTCTTCAGGTTGGTCGAGCTGTCGAACTGCTGCGTAAGGTCGGTCATCTGGCGCTCAATCTCGAAGAGCTGGTCGAACAGGTTGGCCAGCTTCTTCAGCTCGCGGGACGCGCGGTTCTTGCCGGCGAACTCCGATGCATACTCTTCCATGACGCTGTTGGCAGCCGTGGCGAGCGCATCCACGAGCGAATCAAACGTCGTCGTGGCGCGCTGCTCGGCGATGGCGACCTGCTCAGCCATGTAGGCATCCAGGCGCTCGGTGACGATGGCGATGTTCTTGTCGTTGTACTCGGCGGTGAGTCCGCCGGACTTCAGCTGCAACATGCGCCGCTTTGTGTCTTCGAGCGTGGCGACGCAACGGTTGATGAGCGCAGGGCGGCGGCTGAGACGCGACTTGCCGGCGAAGTGAACGCGGTAGAGCTCGAACTGGCTATTGGCGACATTGGCGAGCGTCGATGCCTGCTCGTCGGGGGTGCCCATCTCCTGTGCACGGGCGATCTCACCCATCTCGTTGGTGTACATGCGCAGGTTGTTGCTGATGACCTCGCGGTCCTCGTTGCTGATAGACTGCGGATAGGTAATGGCGAGACCTTCGTAGGCGTCGCGGATCTGCGTGAGGGTGGTGACCATGTCCTGCAGCAGGCCCTTGTCGCGGGTCGCGCGGTTCTGGCCGGCGAAGTGCGTGCGGTACTGAAAGAAGACAAAGTTGGCGCGGGTGGCCAGGATCGCGGCCTCCATGGCGGCCGGGCCCCGCGACTGCGCCTTCTGAATCTCGGCCCGCTCGCTCTGATACATGGTCAGGCGCTCGTTGAGCGTATTGACGAGTGTCTGTCCGCGTTGCCCGTGGGTGCGGGCTCCGGTGAGCACTTCGCGGGTGTCCGCGATGATCTTGTCGAGTATGTCGAGCTGCCGCGTGGCGCGAGGCTTGTTGGCAAACGCATACGAGTACTGGCCCTGAAGCGAGTTGGCGCGCGTGGTGAGTTGGTCAAGAGTCTGAGTGGCCATGTTCAGGTCGCCGTGCGGAGAGGGATAAAAGGAGGGCCCGTCAAGGAAAGCGGGGCGGAGTGTATCCACACAGGAAACGGCGGCAAGTGTGAGGCTGCTGTTTTCGCAGGCGCCCCTGTCGAGAGGCCGTAAATGCGGGCTGACGAGCGTTACCTCGCCGTTATGCCCCGGCGGCTTTCGGACCGCTGCCGTGCATTCGCTTGTCGGGCCGTTCGCTTCGTCGTACACCTCCACGTCATGACTTTGCCCCTGACTCAGGTACGTATGCACGACGTGGTAGTGATTGGCGCCGGTGTGGCTGGTTTGCGAGCGGCGACGCTTCTGAAAGACAAGGGGCTCGATGTGGTGGTCGTGGAAGCGCGCGATCGCGTGGGCGGTCGCACGCTCTCTGCCGACCTCCATGGTGCCCGGTTTGACTATGGTGGACAATGGGTGGGGCCCACACAGAAACGGTTGCTCGCGCTGGCCGCGCAGCTGGGCATGCACACATTTCCCACGTGGGATAACGGCCGCAAGGTGCTGGATCTGAACGGCAAGGTGCTGACCTACAACGGTGATATTCCGCGGTTATCGGTAGCGGCGCTGGCGGTATTGCAGACGACGATCTACCGGCTGAACGCCATGTCGCGCGCGGTGCCGGGCGGTCGCCCGCAGGACGCCGCGAAGGCGGAAGAGTGGGACCGGCAGACGGTGGCGGCGTGGTGTGAACGCAACATTCCGCTGCGTGATGTGCGCGACATGGTTGGCCTGACGGTGCGGTCGATTCTGTCGGCTGAGCCGGAAGAGGTGTCGTTTTTGTACTTCCTGCACTACGTGCGCAACGCGGGGAGTGTGGAGCCCCTGATCTCGACGAAGAACGGCGCTCAGCAGGCTCGATTTGTGGAGGGTGCCCAGACAATCAGCCTGCGCCTTGCCGAAGCGTTGGGTACGGAGCGGGTGAGGCTGGGCTTTCCGGTCTACGACATCGACGACGCAGGCACCCACGTGACGGTCTCGGGGCCTGCCGGCCAGGTGCAGGCGCGCCGCGCGATCATCGCGGTGCCGCAGCCGATGGCGGGTCGTATTCGTTACGCTCGGCCGTTGCCGGCGAGCCGCGACCTGCTGACGCAGCGCATGCCCATGGGCTACACCATCAAGTGCATGGCGTTTTATGATCGGGCGTTCTGGCGCGCGAGCGGATTTTCGGGCGAGTCGGCGTCATTCTCAGGCCCGTTGGCGTTCACGTTCGACAACACCTCTGCCGACGGTTCGGTGCCGTGCCTCGTGGGCTTCTTCAATGGCCGAAAGGGCAACGAGTGGGGTTCGCAACCCTTTGAGGCACGTAAACAGTCGTTCCTGGACACGCTGGCGCGTTATTTTGGCCCGCTGGCGTACGAAGCCACCGACTACCGGGAGCACGACTGGAACCAGGAGCTGTGGAGCTGCGGGTGTCCGGTGGCCACTTCGGGTCCGGGCACATTGGCCGGTTATGGCGCTGCGATGCGCGAGCCTGTGGGTAACCTGCACTGGGCGGGTACCGAGACGGCAGGCGAGTGGTGCGGGTTCATTGAGGGTGCGCTGGAGTCAGCAGAACGCGTGGCGGCCGAGATTCCCGCGCGTCGCTGAGAAGGCCGACGGCGTGTGACGTACGCGGCCTCACTGCGTGCGCAGCGGGTGTGATGGCCCGTTCGGGTTGGGGCGGTCTGCCGCCCTGCGAAGCATCGGCTGAAAGATGACGCCGACAATGTGTCGAAGTGCCTGAGTTACTTCAGGTTTCGGAGCACAGTGCCAAGGATGGCGGTGGGGTCCATGCCGGAGCCCTGCGACGCAGCGGCGCCGCCGCCGCCACCGCCCATGACCGCGCCGAGGACGCCGCCGACGGTCATGGTCGGGATGGAGGGAGCGCCCGCACCCATGGCGAGGTTGCCGACACCGCCGAGCACGCTTCCTTCGTCGGAATGCTGCCCGCCGGCCTGCGGCGCGGCTGCCCAGACGCGTCCGGCGAGGCGTGAGAACGGGAGGGATTGCAGCCAGACGGTGCCCGGGCCCGACAGGTGCGCCAGAAACAGGCCTTCGCCGCCGAGGAGCATGTTGCCGACGCCTTCGACCATTTTCACGTCGTAGTTCACGGAGCGCTGGAAGGCGACCAGACAGCCGGTGTCCACGCGGATGGTCTCGCCTGCGGCGAGCGTGCGCGGGAAAATGCAGCCGCCGGCATGCACAAAGGCAAGGCCATCACCGACGAGCTTCTGCAGAATAAAACCTTCACCGCCGAAGAGTCCGACCAGAATCTTCTTCTGGAACTCGATGTCGACGCGGGTGCCCTTGGCGGCGACCAGGAACGAGTCTTTCTGGCAGATCAGCTCGCCACCCAGCTGCTTGAGGTCCATCGGGACAATCTTGCCGGGGTAGGGCGAGGCGAAGGCGATGGTGCGACGCTCGGTGGCGTGCGTGTTTTTGAACTCGGTCAT
>JAGWVZ010000301.1 GCA_018970625.1 Myxococcales bacterium
ATCAAGGGCCAGACCTCGCGTGCCGGTGGCTCAACCCGCCTCGGATTCGAAGGCGGTCAGATGCCGTTGTATCGCCGTCTTCCGAAGCGCGGTTTTAACAACGCACAGTTTGCCACGAACTACGATGTCATCAACCTGTCGTCGTTGGCAGATCATTTTGCCGCTGGCGATGTGGTCGATGCCGACTCGCTTGAAGCACGCGGTTTGCTGAAGGTCACCCGCGGGTATGCCGGTGTGAAGGTGCTCGGCAACGGGAACGTTTCGGTTGCACTGACGGTTCGCGCAGCGAAGTTCAGTGCCTCTGCCGTGGCCAAGATTGAAGCCGCTGGCGGCAAGGCTGAGGTAGTCTGACGTGAACTTGTCGCTTGCGAACATCTTTCGCATCCCGGAGCTGCGCAAGCGCATTCTGGTGACAATCGGCCTGTTGGCGGTGTACCGGCTGGGCATATTCGTCTCCACACCCGGAGTAGATCGGCGGGAGATGGCCGAGAGGATGGGTGCCGGGGAGGGCGGGTTTCTGGGTTTGTACAACCTGTTCTCTGGTGGTGCGCTTGAGCAGATGTCGGTTTTTGCCCTCGGGATTATGCCGTACATCTCTGCGTCCATCGTGGTTCAGCTACTCGGCCTTGTCTATCCGCCATTCGAGCGTCTGCAGAAGGAAGGCGAACCTGGTCGACGTAAGCTCAATCAGTACACGCGGTACGGAACCATCGTTCTGGCCATCGTTCAAGGTATCGGCATTGCTGGCATGCTCGTCGGTTTGAACGCGCAGGAGCCGGGTTTGCTGGTGACGGGTGGTGCGTGGTTCTATTTCGTGACCGTTGTAGCGCTCACTACCGGGACAGCGTTCCTGATGTGGCTGGGTGAGCAGATCACTGAGCGTGGTATCGGGAATGGGATAAGCCTGATCATCTTCGCCGGTATTGTCGCCGGGCTGGTTCCTGGCGCGGTGGGCCTCGTGGAGCAGGTGCGATCAAACACGCTGTCGTTCGGCCAGTTTGTGATGTTGGTCGTCGTCATGGTGTCGGTGATGGCCGGCGTTGTGTTCTTTGAGCGGTCTCAACGGCGGATTCCAGTCCAGAGCGCGCGTGGTGGTGGTCGACGGCTCGCAGCTGCCGCCGGCAATTCTTCGTATCTGCCGTTGAAGATCAACACCAGCGGCGTTATTCCGCCGATCTTCGCTGGCTCCATCCTGCTGTTTCCAGCTTCGGTCGCGAGTTGGTTTCCCGAGGCCTCCTGGTCGTTGACTCTGAGCGCGTTGCTGGACCCAATGAGCTGGTCGTACAACACGGTCTATGTCGTGTTGATTATCTTCTTCTGCTTCTTCTACACTGCGGTGACGTTCAACACGGTCGATGTGGCCGACAATATGAGACGTCAGAACTCGTTCATTCCGGGGATTCGGCCCGGCAAAATGACAGCTGAGTACATCGATCGAGTGTTGACACGGTTGACTGCCGGAGGCGCGGTTTATTTGTCGGCAGTCTGTGTTCTACCTGTCGTGCTGCTGGGTTATTTCGGCAGTGTTACGTCCATGGGTGGACCATTCTTTTACGGTGGTACGTCGCTGCTCATCGTCGTGTCTGTTGGACTGGATACAGTGCAGCAGATTGAGGGTTATCTGATTACACAGAACTACGAAGAGCAGCCGACTGCGAAATCTGGTCGGATCCGCGATCGGGTCGAGGATCCGAGCGAGACCTAGGTTCTCTATTTTTTCGGGACGGGCGTTGACGCGCCTGACCGTGTCGTGTAAGGCCGGTCGCCCCGGTGTTGTATTGTCCGCATGGAGTTTGATATGAAGGTGCGCCCGTCCGTTAAAGGGATCTGCGAGAATTGCAAAGTCATTCGCCGAAAAGGCGTCGTGCGTGTGATTTGCATCAATCCTCGTCACAAGCAGCGTCAGGGTTAACAGCTCCCGTGATGGGAGCGTTGAGGAGAGCACGTTATGGCAAGAATTGCAGGCGTTGACCTTCCCGCTCGGAAGCGGGTTGTGGTCGGGCTGACCTACATTTACGGTATTGGTCGTCGGACGGCAGAGCAGATTCTGGCCAAGGCCGGGATTGATGAGTCGGTGCGTACCGATGATCTTACCGAGGGCGAAGTTCGTAACATCCGAAATATTCTGGACGCCGAGTACAAGGTCGAAGGCGATCTTCGTCGTGAGGTGGCGTTGAATATCAAGCGGTTGATGGACCTGGGTTGCTACCGCGGTCTTCGGCACCGTAAGGGATTGCCAGCGCGTGGTCAGCGCACCCGGACAAACGCACGTACCCGGAAGGGTCCGCGCAAGGCAGCCATCAAGAAGAAGAAGTAATCTGTAAAAGGCGTTGCGTAAGCGGCGTTGATCGGAGGAGTTATGGCCAAGGTACAGCGCGTCGTGAAGAAGCGCGTCAGGAAAAATGTGCAGAGCGGCGTGGTCCACGTGTCCGCGACGTTCAACAACACCATTGTGACGATTACGGATGTCACGGGGAACACGGTGTCGTGGTCCAGCGCAGGTGCTCGTGGCTTCAAGCATTCGCGCAAAAGCACCCCGTTCGCGGCTCAGGTGGCTGCCGAAGACGCCGCGCGCAAGGCGATGGATCACGGAATGAAGCACGTGACGGTGTTTCTCAAGGGGCCGGGTGCTGGTCGTGAGTCAGCTTTGCGGGCGTTGCAGTCTGCAGGCCTCAAGGTGACGTTGATTCGCGATGTGACTCCGATTCCGCACAACGGTTGTCGCCCTCCGAAGCGTCGCCGAGTTTAAGTCGTCGTTCGACCCAATCTTCCGGTTCCTGGTCAGCGGTGTTACCGTTCGAGGCAGGTGAGGTTTATGGATATCATCTGGAAAAATTGGCGTGACCTGATTAAGCCGCGCGAGGTTCGCATCGACGCTGAGAAGCGTTCCGATACGTATGCCCGGTTTACGGCAGAGCCGTTTGAGCGCGGCTTTGGTACTACGCTCGGAAACGCGCTTCGGCGGGTTCTGCTCTCCTCTCTTCAGGGTGCGGCTGTTACGGGCGTGAAGTTCGAAGGCGCGCTCCACGAGTTTCAGACTTTGCCTGATGTTCGGGAGGATGTGAGTGAGATCATCCTCAACCTGAAGGAGCTCCGGATGAGGGCTTCTTCGGTCGATGAGGCTACGCTCCGGTTGGATGTCGAGGGTCCACGGGTGGTGACGGCCGGTGATCTCCACGGTCCTGCCAGTCTTCAGGTCCTGAATCCGGAGCATGTGATCGCGCATGTGTCGGAGGGCGGTCGTCTTTCGCTTGAGGTCGTCGTGAATGTCGGACGTGGGTATGTGCCTGCTGAAGACAACAAGGATGCCGACTGGGAGGTTGGCTGGATGCCGGTGGATGCGGTGTTCTCTCCAATCCGAAAGGTAAATTTTGCCGTGACGAGTGCGCGAGTCGGTTCTGACACCGACTTTGACCGTCTGAACATGGAAGTCTGGACCGATGGGTCTGTTCGCCCAGAAGACGCCGTGGCCTTTGCAGCCAAGATTTTGAAGGAACAGGTCTCCATTTTCATTAACTTTGATGAAGGTGCTGAGCCCGAGCCCGCACGTCACGAAGAGCGGAGCGAGGAGTTCAATGAGAACCTGCTTCGGACTGTGGACGAGCTGGAGTTGTCGGTGCGCAGTGCAAACTGCCTCACTAACGCCAACATCACCTACATCGGCGAGCTGGTGCAGAAGACCGAAGCAGAGATGCTGAAGACCAAGAATTTTGGTCGGAAATCGCTGAAAGAAATCAAAGAGATACTTGCCGAAATGGGCTTGTCTCTTGGAATGAAGCTTGATGGGTGGCCACCGCGCGAGCTCAAAGAGCGTATGAAGCAGCGCGAGGCTGCCAACTGAACCTTCCGCGCCGAACGGCGCGTTTGCCCATTGAGTTACCATGCGTCACCTGAAGAAGGGCCGAAAGCTCGGCCGCACCGCCTCTCATAAGAAGGCCCTCCTCTGCAACCTGGCGACGTCGCTGATCTTCCATGAACGGATTCAGACGACTACGGCAAAGGCGAAGGAGCTCCGGCCTTTCTTTGAACCGCTTGTTACTCTGGCGAAGCGTGGCGATCTCCACGCGCGTCGTCAGGCAGCTGGTCTTATTCGAGACAAGGAAGCACTCGCGAAGCTTTTCACCGAGCTTGGGCCTCGCTTTGCCGCTCGTTCTGGCGGTTACACGCGCATCCTTCACCTTGGGGCCCGTCAAGGTGACAATGCCGAACTGTCGTTGATCGAGCTTGTCGACTCGACCGAGGCTGAGGTCGCGGCTGGGTATGAATTGTCATCTGATTCCTCGGCGCAGGGCTGAGTTCGGTCCTTCAATCTAGCTGTGTTCTGGGGCCCCTTGTTTGGGCCACTTTTTTGGTGGGGAATCAGTCCACGGTAGGCTCGGGAATCGGTTACTGTTCCCTTCGTACCTTTTGGCGGTCTTCTTCAGTGTATTTGTTCGCGGTGCGCACTGAACTGGTAGCGTGACTGCTTATTGGTGGCCAGTTGCTCGTGGGCGTCTGCGGCTGCGTCTGGGACCGCAGGATTGTGTTTCTTGGTTTGGCGCAGCGTTGGCGGTCCAGTTGGGGGCGTGCGACTTTGTGGTTTGCGGGTCCGTGATGTGGTCACGTGTTTGGACTTGAGGTTGGGTTGTTCGTAGTACCGGAAGGGGTGCGTTAACTGTGGATGTTCTGCTAATCGCATTGGGCGCGCGGTAGCGAGTGATGGCTCGTTGGTTGTTGCCTATGTATAAGGGTGTCGTACGTTAATCTGTCATGTAGGGGATACCAGTGCGGGTCGGCTTGAATGATGTCGGTTTTGAGCTGTGGTGGTTTGCCCGTCGCCCCCTTTCATCGTTTGCCTCGGGCCATGCGAGCGTGGCGGGTCTGATACGTGGCAATGAGCAGGGTATGCGTTGTGCACGTAGTCATTCTGTAAGGCAGGTCGTCGGTGAGGTTCCGCCGGTGCTGAATGTCACGGTTCGCCTAAACTGATCGTGCCTGGTTCGGCAAACTGATGGCGATTCGGCGGGTTTGCGCAGACGTGTTTCGGGG
>JAGWVZ010000302.1 GCA_018970625.1 Myxococcales bacterium
ATGGCCATGCACATGCGCTCGCTGCTTCTTGCCTCTACCCTGCTGCTCGCGGCGTGCGGCGGAGGAAGCTCCAACCAGCCCGTCCAGTCTGTATTTGTGCCCGGTCAGGAAGAAGACCTGCTGGAACAGGCGCTTGAACAGCGGCGAATGGGCGACACCGATGCTGCCGTAATCAGTCTGCAGGGCGCCCTTCAGGCCAACCCCTTGTACCTGGCGGCCCACCTCGAGTTGGGTAACCTTGAATTGGAACGAGGGAATCTGGACGCTTCATTTGCGGCCTATGCCCGTGCAGTAGAGCTGCGCGATCGCACGCCCGACGGGCATCTTGGGCTGGCACGTGTTACGTTCAGGCAGCATCGACTTCCTGAAGCTCTGGCACACGCGACCCGCGCCGTTGAGACCGCCATTAGCTCGGGTAGTGACTGGATGCTGGCCGATGCGCTTGTTATGCAGGCGAACGTGGAGATGGCATCGGGACAGACCGATTCCGCTTCCGCAACGCTGACTCGCGCTCTGGAAGCCGACAGTACGAATGTGTCGGCGCGCATCGCACAGGCCCGCCTGCTGTCGTACACGGGCAACGTGACGGGAGCCGTTCAGGTCATGGCTCGGGCAGAGTCGTTCGAGGAAGACCCGCTGTTGCTGCGCGAAATGGGTATTCTCTACTATGACATGCGCGTGGATGACCGGTCGATCGAGGCCATGGAACGCGCGCTGCAAAGAGCCCCGAACGATGACCTCGCCACCTATTATCTGGCATCGGCGCGAATGCGCTCCGGACAACGTGACGTGGCGATTCAACTTGCCACCGATCTGATTCGACGAAACCCCGAGTTTCTGGGGGCCTACATCGTGCGCGGTCGAGGCGAGCTATCGCTGAATTACCTCGACCGCGCGGCCGCCGATGTGCAGTTTGTGCTGCAACGCGACCCGTCCAGTTACGATGCCCTGGTGCTTGAGGGCGACCTCTCTCAGGCCTACGCGCGCCAGACAGCGCAGCCGGTATCCAGTGACGCCCCTGCGAATACATCCCCCGTCTACGACGCCGCCGGTAGCGCTCACCTGACCGAAGCCGTGCTGTCGTATCAACAGGCCCTCGCGATCAACCCCAACGGGTTTGAGGCAGCCGACCATCTGGCTGATGTGCTCTTCGCCCAACTGAACTGGCAGGGTTATATTGATCTCATCGAACCGCGGCTGAGAGGCGTCACCACCAACCCCAACTGGCGTGAGCGACTGGCCCAGGCCTACCTCGCAACCGGTCGTCTGAACGACTGCCTCATGCTGCGCTCCGAGGTCGCCCTGGAGCAGTCCACCAATGCCGAGCTGAACCTCGGCGTTGCCCGGCTTGCGCTCGACAGCGAAGGCCATGCCATGACACCAGACGTCATCCTCCGTCACGCCAGCGCGGCCTATCAGAACAGCAACCGGTCGCTGGACTACATTCTGGTCATCGTGGACGCCTATTTAAATGAAAATAACTGCACACAGGCCGAAAACTATCTCGAAACAGCCGTGCGTGCGTTCCCGAGTAATCCCGACGTGCGTCGTCGGATGCAGGCGGTCGATGACTGCCCCTAGTCTTCCGAGGCAACGTGAAGTGGATCGATAACTCGCTGCGTCCGCCCACCTCCATCGTCCCCCGCGCGCTCTCCCATCGGATGCTCCTTGCGTCTGTCCCGTTGTACGGTGCGCTTGTCGCCTGTGTAGCCGAGCGAGGTCCGTCGATTCAGGAGCAGAATCGGTTACTGCTCGAAGCCATGGTCGCACTGGCCGACGAAGCGGAGGCGCCCGAGCCAGACGCCACTGAACCACCGAACGACCTGCTCTTTGCCCACGCTGCCGTCGCAGCAGACCACCCCATCGCCAGCCAGATCGGGGTGGATATCCTGCAGCGTGGTGGCAATGCCGTCGACGCAGCCGTTGCGACAGCGCTGGTGCTTGGAGTGGTCAATCCGTTCGCGTCGGGCATTGGTGGTGGGGGCTTTGCGGTCGTGCGATTCGCCGACGGTAGCGCTCCCGTCGCTCTGGATTTTCGAGAAGTAGCGCCCGCGCGTGCCAGCGTGGACATGTTTCAGCCCGTCGAGGGTGAGACACCCTCCTCCACCCTGGGTGGTCTGGCCGTCGCGGTGCCGGGCGAAGCCATGGGGCTTTGGACCTTGCATGACGCCTGGGGCGACCTGCCCTGGGATGCCGTCGTCGAACCTGCGCTCGCTCTGGCCCGCGATGGGTTTCCAGCAGGCCAGCTGCTCGTGCAACGGCTGCAGCAGTCGCCGCATCTGGAGGCGCATGCATCCTTCTTCTCTGCGTGGATGCCCGAAGGGCACCTGCCGGCCGAAGGCGATCGGATTACCCTGCACGACTATTCTCGTTTTCTTGAACTGTATCAGGCCATTGGCGCCGACGCGTTCTACACGGGCGAGGTCGCCCACGATCTGGTGCGTTCGGTCAACGCCTCGGGAGGCATCCTCACACTCGACGATCTGGAGGACTATCAGGCCCAGTGGCGAGAGCCGCTGCGGTTTAGCTGGCGCGATCTCAACATCATCACCATGCCGCCCGTTAGCTCGGGGGGCGTCGTGCTGCAGCAGGTGCTCGGCGTGCTTGGCGATGACGCGCCACCCGGACTCTGGAGCTCAACCGCGCTGTTTCACCGGTTGTGCCTGCTCTTCGGATTCGCCTTTGCGGACAGGGCATTGCTGCTGGGTGATCCGGCTTTCGTGGACCTGCAGCTGGAGCCCATGCTGGGTGACGCACGGCTGGCCGAGATTCGCGAGGCGCTGGATTCACCCCACGCCCTGCCAACCGAAGCATTCGGCGTTCTGGCCGCGCCACTTCAGGACGATGGCACCAGCCACATCTCCGTCGTGGATGAAGACGGCATGGCGGTCGCGCTCACCACGACCATCAACACCGCCTTCGGCGCACACCTGCGAACCAACGACTTCGGCATCGTGCTGAACAACGAGATGGATGATTTCTCGGCTTCGCCAGGCGTACCGAACGCGTTTGGTCTGGTGGGGTCGTTCGCCAACCGAATTGAGCCCGGTAAGCGACCGCTGTCGTCCATGACCCCCACCATCGTGGAGCGGGACGGGCAGTTGCAGGGCGTCGTTGGTGCCAGCGGCGGCCCTCAGATCATCACCGGCACGCTGTCTGTGCTGCTGCAGCTGGAGTGGTTCGGCACGACGACCGATGCCGCTGTGAGAGCGCCGCGAATGCACTTCCAGTGGTTACCGCGCACGGTGTTCCTGGAAGACTCCGCTTCGGAAGCCGACCTGTCGGCGCTCGGTTGGCCCACGCAACAGGTAAGTTTTGGTTCTGCCGTGCAGGCGATATGGCGTTATGACGGACGGTGGAGTGCCGCGTCAGATCCTAGAAAATACGGCATCGCAGCCGGGTATTAGCGGCCAGATTACCGATCAGAATCATCCAGCGCCCACAAAATACCCTTCAGGTAGGATGATTCAGGCAGAAACGGATGCGTCGGATGGTCGATGTCGGCACCTCCGGTCCAGACAGCGCGAGCCGACCTTCCGGCCTGATGAATCCCGGTCGATACCTCGTGCCAGAACATGTCAGCCGACATGTGATGCGAACACGATGCCGTAAACAACCACCCGGCTGGCGCGGTCAGGGTCGCGGCCGAGCGCGCCATGCGACGGTAGGCAGCCGCGGCCTGCGCGATGTCCTTCTTCTGCTTCGCAAAGGCAGGCGGGTCGGCAATGACGACGTCGAATCGCTGCCCGGCCGAGGCGCGGCGCCCCATCTCTTCGATGGCATCGGCCTGCACGAACTCACACTGCGGGTCGACCTGGTTGCGAACGGCAGACTGTCGGGCCAGCTCCAGCGAGTGTTCACTGCGGTCTACCGCCAGAACCGAGGAAGCGCCTGCGCGAGCTGCCTGCACCGCAAAACCACCTGCGTACGTATAGAAATCCGCTACGGATTTGCCCGCCGCCACCTTCGCGACGAGCATTCGGTTGGCGCGCTGGTCGTAGAACCAACCCGTCTTTTGCCCGTCGAACAAATCCACCTCGAAGCTGGCGCCATGCTCCTGCAGGACGAGCCGTGTGGCGGGCTCGCCCTCTACCCTCACGTGCAGGTCGAGCCCTTCCAGTCGTCGCACAGGCGAGTCGTTCCGAAACACAATCGTGCGCACTCCCAGCGTTCCTCGCAGGGCGGCAGCAATGTCGGGCGCCAGCCGGTCCATGGCGGCGGTGTTGCACTGTACGGTGACGGCATCACCAAACCGATCGACGACAAGGCCCGGCAGTCCGTCTGCCTCCCCGTGCACAAGGCGATAGTGTGGCGTTGCAAACCACGTCTCTCGCATGCGCAGACAGCGCGTGAACCGCCGTGTCAGCCATTCGAGATCAATGACGGCGTTTCGGGTCACATCCAGACGACGGGCGACAATCATGGAGCGTGGGTTGAACATGGCAGTGCCGCCCTGCCCTCCGCCTTCAAACGCCAGATTCACGAGCGCGCCAGGTTCGAGGTCCGGCAACGGGCCATGCACTTCGTTCTGAAATACCCAGGGGTGTCCTGCTGCGACACGCCTGGCTCCACGGGACGACACCATGAGAACGGGATACATAACGATTACCGGTGACACAGGTTGAGCGAACCGTGCGCGCGTTCGACTTGGTCGGGTGCCGGCAGCTACACCGGAACGGTGGAAGGATCACGGGTAGTATGCACGGCTCCCCAAAGATCAGCGCGTAACGACCGCCTGGCGCGAGCCCGCGCTGGACGCACCCGTGTCCAAACCGGCCGGTTTGCGAATCGGAGACGGAACCTGAAGGCAGAAACCGCCAAAAATTTGAACGATGGCGTAACGCGGTGTGTAACGGTGGATCACAGTTATTCACCGCGTTCGCACCGAAATACTGCCCCCTGCCTCTATGTCGACGCTCGAACTGGTTCATCGCTTTACATTTCGCGAGCCCTTTCATCGTGGTCCTCTGGTGGCCATGAGCCGAGGCAAATGGGCACGCTTTGACCAGACCGTGTACGAGC
>JAGWVZ010000001.1 GCA_018970625.1 Myxococcales bacterium
TCGGTGCCGCGGAGCCATCGACGGCGGCGACGACATCGGTGGGCGATGGTGTGCTGGCGTCAGTGGGTGCAGGCCCGGTGCCGTCATCCGGCGTCGGCTGCTCGTCATCGGGTGTTTCGCTCGGCGTGGTGCCTTCCGCGGGTGTCGTGTCACGTTCGGGGAACAGCGGGGTCTGCTGTTCGGTGGCACAGGCCGATGAGAGGGGGAGCACCAGAATGGCAACAAGAGTACGAAGCGACATGCATCACCTGAACCTGCAGACGACCAGATTAATCGAGGTCGTAGTGCGCTGTGAATCCTGACGCAACCAGTTTGCTGCGCGCGCACTTGCGGTTTTGTTTGCTCGCTGCACATAACGCGGCCGAGCCATGGTCGTTGTCCCTACCTGTCAGGATGACATGAGCGAGCTTCCACTTCCACGTATCGCGCTGGGCGCAGCGCTGGGCATTGTCGCGGGTGTGATTCTGGGGCGTGAGATCGACGAGCCGTCTGGTGTAGCGTCGGTGGTGTTGATGGTCATTTTTGCGGCGCTGGGTTCTGCCGCTGCATGGATGCAGTCGCGCTCGCGCCCAGCTGATGCCCAGGCGGCAGCATCGGTACGGCAGGTGACCGACGCCCACCTGGCGGTTCGCAGTGACGGCAACAATGAATACCCCGCGGCTGAAGTACGCCATTCATCGGGTAGCCTGCGCGCTGTTCGGGTGCGTTCGCGCACTGCACCTCTGCCGGCAGCCGGTCTGGAGCTGAGGTTAGTGGTCGAGGATTTTAACACCACCAGCCGCGTGACGCTGATGGAGGGTTGGTACGAACGGCACGGGTTTCCCGAATTGCTGGAGCGTGTGAGCTCCGAAATCCAGAGCCGGTTACCAGCCGGAACCACGCGCACGCCGACGCTGGGTGGCTACCGATCCGAGTCGCCGGTAGATGCGTCTGGACGCAGTCCGCTGGGATGGACGTTCTTTTTTGGCGATGCAAACAGCGGCCTGCATGTCACCGCGACGCTCGGTCCACGGGACCTCGTGTTGCACTTTCGCTCGCAGGCGACCTGGCACCGTTCGACGTCACCGGGTGTTGTGCAGCCCGCCGAGGTGATGCGACAGCTGCATGCAGCGCTACCCGACACCGTGCATCAACCCGTGCTGATGCGGGTGTGGCTGCCCATGAACGTCGCGCTCTGGCTAAGTCCTGACGCTGCGCCCAATCCCGGTGGGCTGATCGCGGATCTCAATCCGCTCGACGGCACCCTTACGAATCTGGCGGCCTTGCGTGAGCATGGGCTCGCCCTGTTTCCTGTGGGTCTGAACATACCGGCCGAGGTCTGGATTTCGGGCCATGCAGAGCTGGCGCCCGAGCCGCACACGGCGACAGTGCGCGACATTCTGGATGCGATGAAGGCCGATAAACTGCCGGCCTGGCAGCGTGCGGCAAGGTCGCTGCTCACGACACTCGGGCCGGGTGCGCCATTGGTGCTGGAAGACCGTCTGCACACGGAAGACGACGCGGACGTGCGCAGGCGAGTGGTGCACCTGTTGGGTACCATGCCGACCTCGCTCGCCGCTGCGGTACTGCATCGTTGCCTTCCGTTGATGCGTTATCCGGCCAATCGGCAGCTGGCCGAAACGTACCTGCGCAACCGTCGGCAACAGGAGGGTGGCGCCGTCGAAGAGATGCTCGACAGTCTGGATCACGACGCGCTGCAGGCTGCCATGGGGTATGGCGCGCCGATGCTCATACCGTTGCGGAGCGTATGGGACGCGCGCACCGAGCTCGTGCAGCCGCTTGTCGCGCTGGGTCTGCGCGAGGCGTGCGCCCATGTGCTCGTCGGGGATCGCCCGTTGCCGCTCTCGATTCATTTCCGTGGCCCCGAGCTGCAGGTTCACGCCCTGTTATCGTCGGTTCCATTGCCTGTTCCGTGTCACGTGCTGCATGTGCACGGCGTCGGCGCCGAGGCATTCAGGGAGCTTCTTTATCGTGGTGGTCTGCACTACAGCGAGGACGAGATTCAGGCGGACGCCTGCTCGGGTTCGCCGCACCGCGCTCATCGGGGAGCGCTGTATCTTGCGGCGCTTTCGTTGCCGTGTGTGCAGGGTTCGGCGCCGCTGCTCGAAGCGGTCCGCAAGGGTAGGTCGGATGCGAACCTGCGTCGGGCGATCCTGAGAGCGCTCGAGTTTTCAGTCGATGGCGATGCCATTGACCACGTTCACGAGGCGGCTGACTCGGCGGAGCAGGCCGATGCCGAGGTGGCGCGCATGGTGCTGCGACGTTGGCACGAGCGAGGTGTCGTCAAAAGCGGACCGAGGACCGCAGCGGTACCCGCCATCGTGATTGCGGCGGGGCGTGAGACGAGCTCGGTGCCCGTCGTGTGACACGCCGGGTTTACGGATTGTGTCAGGCAGCGGTGCTGTTCAGTCGAGCTCGCCCTTGCGTGCCTTCTCGACCCATTCCTTGATCTCTTCTTCGATGATGGCGATGGCTTTGCCCTGAAACATCTTGAGCAGGAAGGGCACCTCGAGCTCAAGTCCGATGCGCTTGGGCTCCAGCTCGATCGAGCCGTTCAGCTTGATCCCCTTGGCCTGAAAGCCGATTTCGGCGCGCGTCTCGCTGACCCACTTTTCGGTGGGGTTATAGTCGGCGAACTTGGCCTTGTAGGTCTCAAAGGCCTTCTGAGTGGCCTTCTTGGCCAGCGGCAGTTCGAGTCCGTGCGGGATATAGTGCTTCATGCGGCCCCGATAGGCGTAGCGAGTAGAAGAATACGGCGCCAACCACCAAGGTTACCGCCATCCGTGCAGGCATTTACCCTGCTGCCGGAGCCTTGTCGACCCTGTGTATCAGCTGGCATCGCATCAGGGTGTTCGTCTTCGCGGTTGCGCCGAACGGACACAGAACTGCAGGCAGGGCCTACCTTGCATCAGCGTCCGCGTTCGCCGTCTGCGTGGGCCTCGACGTTCGGTGGTGTCGCCCTGAGACGGGCGTGTGGTGAGCGCGTCGGCATTTACCTGACCCGCACCGATGCGTCTTCCGCCCTGCTATACCGATGATGGGGCTCTGGTCAGTGATTCAGGGCTTGCCAGCTGCGGCGGATGCTTCACCGGGCTTCGCTGCATCGCCGGTGGCTGCGGCGGGGTTTGCCGGGGTCGCAGCTGCAGGTTCAGCGGTCGGAGCGATGCCCTGGGTGGGTGCCGCAGGAGCCGCGGCCGAGCCAGCAGCGGGGATTTCTGCGCCTTCCGGCGGGCCGGCAACCGTCGAGCCTTCCACCGGAGGTGTTGGCGGCGTCTGTCCGGGTGCGGTGGTGGTGATGGTCAGCTGGTAGGCGCCGGTCTCGCCGCCCTCCAGACTGTTGGCACGAACCGTGTAGTTACCCGAATAGGCTGCCACGTGGGTCATCACAACCGAGCGAGAGCCGGCTTCGGTGGTCAGCTGCTCCAGCGACTCACCGTCGGCGCTGATGAGCCACACAAAGGGAACCACCGCTTCGGACTGCATGACGACCTGAATGGTCCAGCCAGCTTCGGTGTAAAATTCCGTGTCGTCGTACCACGACCCATCGTCCTCGACGACGAGGTCGCCGTTCTCGAGAGTTCCGTTGATGTTCAGGTTCACCGCCGGGTCTTTTTTGGTGCAGGCGACGGTGAACAAAGACGCGCCAAGAAGGGCGCTCATGGCGAGAAAACGAAGTGAATACGAGCGCATAGCGAATCCTGTTGATGCGTGGCAGGCCACCGGCCCGAGAGTTTTGCCAGAGGTTCGACAGGAACACTCTGGCGGGCGTGTAGAGAAGGGAATGTCCAGCGCGAATCCGTAACGAATACAGGGCGCGGGTGTCACGCCTTTTTCTGCCAACCGCAGCCGCAGGTGGGATTCAGCCCGTACGGGCGATGACAGACGCGCCCGATAGTGCCGTTGCCTGGCTGCACGAAGAGTCGCTCGCGCTGCGTTGCGTGCGCGTAGGGCCATGAGTAGAAGTGGGAGTGAACGCCGAAGAGAACCTTCGCGGTGCGGCGACGTGTCTGAAATGATGCGTGTGTCTGGAACGGATTTCGTCGTTGCTCGGTTATGGTGGCCACCGCACGTGTTTCGGTGCATGTAACGTCATCGGCGGCGTTGGTTCCCCTGCAGAGGCTCCCGTGTTGAAGTTCTCCTTTTGTTCGCTTCGATGGCTCTCCCATGTGTCGGTGCTTTGTGCGCTTGCTCTGTCCTCATCGGCCTGCAACGCGCCCACAGAACCGGTCGTTGCAACAGCGGAGTCGGCGTCCGTCGCACCCGCTCCGCAGGGTGCAGCGAACGGTCAGGAGCAGTCGTCAGGTTCAGCAGAGCCACCGGCTGCGGCGGCTGCGGACTCCGGTGCACACGCGAACGTGCCGGCTGGAATGCCGTGGTTGAGCCGAGACGCCGCCGTTGCTCAGGCGGCCGCCGAGAACCGGCCCATGATGGTCTTCGTCTATACCGACTGGTGCCCTCGGTGCGGAGAGCTGGAGCCTGTTTTCAATGAGTCCGCCATTGTTCAGGCCGCCAACGGACTGATCCCCGTGCGGCACAATCAGGATGAAAACCCCGCGTGGTTGCAACAGCTCGCACAGGATTACGAGGAGTACGTCCCCCGCGTTCTCTTCCTGAACCCCGACGGTTCGCTCATGTCGATCGTGTCGTCGCATCCTCGCTATCCGTATTTTTATACGCCGGCGATGCGCGACACGCTGGTCGCCAACATGCAGGTTGCCAAGGGCAGCTAAGCCGTGCGCCGACGCCATCCCGGGTGCAGATAGCTGGTGTTCGCTCATTGAAAACGGACGGTCGTATGGGGTAGCGGTAACAGGCCCCGCGGCGCGGGCGGCGAGAGCTTCTGACTCAAAAGAAACCTCCCTTTTGTGCGAACAGGCACACCGTCACGCCTGTTCACCACGAGTCTTTCCCAGGCAACTTCATGATGTCGATGGCCAATGACCGAGAGACCTGGATCGAAGGGTTTCGCCAGATGCAGGCGCATACCGTCGCGGGTCCGCTGCAGATTTCTCTCGTCGATGTCGAGGCCGACAGCATTACTCTGCGCATGCCCATTACCGATGCTTCACGGCAGCCGATGGGGCTTTTGCACGGTGGTGTGAGCATGGTGCTGGCCGAGACCGCAGCCTCGATGCACAGCTGCTGGGGGCTCGATCTGTCCCGCTATTACCCGGTCGGCATCGAGATCAACGGCTCTCATCTGCGCTCGGCGCGCGATGGGCACGTGTTGGCGCGGGCCACGATTGTGCGGCGCACACGAACTCTGGTGGTGCACCACATCGAGATCGTGCATGAGGAGTCCGGCGACCTGCTGTGCACGTCGCGCGTCACCAACCTGATTCGCGAACATCGTCCCTGAACCATGAAGTCGCACCTGCAGGACCTTCGCGACGAACTGCCGGCACGCACCCGCCGCGTCGCCATGGTGCGCCCGCACATCGGGGGACTGCGACTGCCGCTTCGTTCAAGACGCTTCTATCGTGGCATGGGCCTCCTGTACATCGCGGGCTCCGGCGTTCTTCTTGGTGCTGGACTGGCCGCCGGCACCGTTCTGTACGGCGCGCTCTGGGCATCCGTCATCGGGTTCCTGGGCATCTCGATGTTGCGCGGCGCCATGAGCCGGGCCGACAACCTGCAGCTCCTCGCCAAACAGGCACAAATCGCGGCCGATAGAGTTCGCCACATTGAATCTGTGCTTCGCGTGTTCGATTATCCACTTACCGTCGAAGAAATTGGGCGAAAGATCGGCTTTACCAATGAAGCGGTCATCGAGGGTCTTTACACCCTCGTTGCCGAGTCAAAAGTCATCGAGGACGTGCACCTCGAGACCGGAGAATGGACCTACGCCCTGCCCAACACGCAGGCTGCACGCATTCAGGGCGCTGGCTCGATCGACGCGCTCGACATGGAGATAGAGCGTGCGGCGGCCATGTCGCACGTGCAGGGCGGTGATCCCATCAGCACCGACGTCGAATCGACCACCTCTGCGCCCGACACAGACGTACAATCCGAAGCCGCCGTCGAAGCAGAAGTCGCGGCAGCCCGCCGCTAGCGCTCGAATCGAAGCGCCGTATTGGCCGACCACCGTGTCGGCCATGTGCTGAATCATCAGCAAAATCAGATATATAGACGTAGTGGCCGACCACTGTGTCGGCTACGTGCTATCCGAGTCGAGCACCATAGTGGCCGACCACCGTGTCGGCCATGTGCTGAATCATCAACAAAATCAGAGATATAGGCGTAGTGGCCGACCACTGTGTCGGCCACCTGCGGAATCGGTAACCATTCCGGTTGTTTACGCGTCGTACCCCGTCTCACACGTCCGCGTGTACCGAGCTGCGAATCATCCGCGCGCGCGGAACACCAGCACAATGCCGTCCGGCTGTGGACGCTGACGGCGCCGGCCGCCTCCGGCGTTGCGGCCTTCCTGCAGGACCACCGTGACGTCGGGGTTGCGGTCGAGCAGCTCCGCGAAGCGACGTGCCTCAGAAGCCGACCCAAACGCTTCAAGTCGGTTATGGACGGAAGCGTTGCGCTGCAGCCCCTTGTGTAGCTTGCGCAGCAGGTCCATCGGCGCCTTGTTGCGCTTGCGCCGACGATTGCCGCGCGTGGCACCCGTCTCGGCAGCAGCGTCCGAACCTTCGGCGTCCGAACCTTCGGCGTCGTCGGTATCGTCGCCAGCTTCGTCGGCTTCCGTGGCTTCGTCAGCGGCATCGTCCGAAGTGTCGGCGTCAGATTCACCGCCGCCCTGTACATCGGCCAGAAAGCCCGGCAGCAGCAGACCGTTGCGGGTGAGCTCGGCCTGCGCCGCAAGACCGGCATGGCGTTGTGCGGACGCCAACAGCGCGAGCAGCGCGTCGATGTCCGACAGGTCGACATTGACGGACACACCGTCCAGGTCCGGAGTCAGGAGCACGTTGCCCGGGTCCTCGGCCTTCACGTGCAGCGAGCCAAGCCGGCTGAACGAGCGGGCCAGCACATCGGCCCGCAGCGACCAGTCGGCCTGCGCGCTCTGCAGGGATGCCGTTGACGCGACCATGGAGTCGGCGTCGTCCGTAGCGGCCTGCACCAGTCGCTTGAACGTGGCCGAGAGCGAGTGGACGAAACGCTTGAACACGGCGTCGGCGTGTGTTGAGCGGCGCTGGTTCGGGCCCGCAGTGTCTTCGGCGTCGGCCTCGGCAGCTTCGGCAGCGGTGTCTGTCTCGGCGGATTCGCCGCTCGAAGGTTCGGTTGATTCGACGGATTCTGTTGTGGCTTCAACCGTTTCCACGGGTTCGTCGGCTGTCTGGCCTGGAAGCGCTGCAAGCAGGGCCTGCAGACGATCGGCAGGCAGCATACCGACGCCACCGAGCTCGCGAATCAGCGCTTCGCTGACCGGGCCAAAGGCGTCGGGGGCGAGCAGCGCGCGGCGCAGGTCCTTGAATCGCTGTGCGCGACGCTGGTCGCGGGCACCGCTGTTTGACAGCACGCGCAACACCTTGCCCAGGCCGCGTGGAATGTTGGTGGTCGCGAGCGCGTCGTTGGTCAGGGCGCCGGTAGCGGTTGCACCCAGCAGGGCCGGGTAAGCCTCGAGCACAGACGCCTCGACAATCCATCGCAGGAACGCCAGCAGGTCTTCGTTGCCCGAGTCGAGGAACCAGGTGGCGGAACGCTCTGCCAGCTGCATGGCCGTCTCGTGGGTCGGCGACAGGTTCGCCAGACGCCAGGCGGTGGTCACGTCGATCAGGCCATGCAGGGCATGGCGCAACGGACGATACGACGACATGGCGCTCAGCAGGTCGGCGCGCTGCTGCGTAAGTGTCTGACCGGCATAGCTTTCTGCCAGCACGAGCGCCTCTGCGGCAGTGCGGAACTGAGCACCCGAACGAGCGCGCGACAAAATGCGACCAAAGCTGCCTGCGGCGGCGTCGGCGTCGCGGATGTCCTGCGATCGCATCCAGCGAATGGCCGCTTCTGGACGGCCAGCGTTCACGAGCACCTTCACGACCTCATGCGCCGGCCACAGCGTGGCGCGGGCGATCCGCTGCAGCGCAAGATCGATTTGCGCGTCGGGAACAACGGCCACTGCCAGCTCCAGCAGCTCAATCAGCGCGCTGTCGGCGTCTTCGATCGCCTTCTGGCCGCGGTCGCTAAACCAGTCGATGAACTCCGACGAGGCCAGCAGGCGGGCTTGCGTGCGTGCGTCCAGCAGCCAGTCGAGCGAGCCTGCCTTGCGAGCGCGTTCGACGGCCAGTCGTGTCCATTCGCCGCGCGCCCAGGCGCCTTGCGGGGTGCGCAGATCAGCCAGACGACGGTGCAGACGGCGGAACACCGTATGCCGCACAAGGGGTTCGCGCACACCGCGCGCCATGCGCACGCCCATCAACAGACGGTGCAGTTCAACCTGCGTAAAGGCCTCGTGACCAAGTAGGCCCTCCATCTGAACAAACCAGGCGTCGCTGTCGATATCGAGCAGCGCGCGCATGGCCTGCTGCAGGCGCTCGTCACCGCCGGTCCGGACCTCGTCGAGGTCGCTCAGCACGCGTGCGACCGTCGCTTCAATGGCCGGCTGCCAGGACTTCGCGCTATTGCGATGGCTGGCATCAAAGCGCAGCCACGAATTCAGCAATGCCAGCACTTCGGTTTGTAGCTTGTTCGGAAGCTCGGCCATGCGGGGCAGGGCGGCAGCCAGAAACGAGCTGTAACTTTCTGCCCATGCCGCGCGCGTCGAGCGACAGAACATGCGCCAGTACATGAAGTGGCCGCGAATGCCGCTACCCGCCTGCTCGGGAAACTCTGGAGAAGGCAACACGAAACCGTCGATCGTTCGCTTGCTCTCCATGCCTGAGATCAGGAATTCCGCAGCAGAAACAGCAGTGTACAGCGCATCGCGCGTCAGGCGCTTCTGGCTGGACGTGGTCTCGAACTGCTCCAGAACCTCGGCATCGGACGCCTGAAAGAACGTCGCCAGACGTGCCAGACCCGGGTGCTCATGGTTGCCGAGCGCATGCGCAAGCGCTGCCGAGGCGTTGTTTCGAACGCCGAGCACGCGCGCATAGGCGCGGGCCATCGCCACGGAAGGTGCGTCCAGCAGCAGATCGTCGCCCAGGCCGCGCAGGTCGGCGCGGGGCGAACGAACTTCGAAACCGCGGAAGCTCCAGCTGGTGAGCACATAGTCATAACGGCCAGCGACGGTGCGGCCTCCAATCGGGTACCGACGCACCAGATCATAGACCGGCGCGAACGCACGCAGGTGCTCGCGGCGAGCCACCACGATATCCCAGCCGGCCTCGGCCGTTGCCAGCACGCGGAACAGGCCTTCAAGGGGTGTAGGCTCCTTGAACGGATTGCCGAGCGCGCGCACCAGGTGGCGCACCGAGGCGCTATCGAGCGGGAACGACGGGATGAACGCGTCGGCGTGCTCAAACGTTTCGACGTGACGACCTGCCTCGCGCAGCGCGTGCGCGGCGAGGTACAGCGCGCGGGCCGGCTGCTGATTCTCGCGCTCCGGACGGGCGCCAAAGAGCCCGGAGAGCCAGGTCGCGACGAGCGACAGGTTGCCCGGACGCTGCGCCGGATGCTCCATTGACAGCATCGGCGAGAGCGTGCGCGCCAGCGCAACGAAGCGCTCGCGAGCCGGTTCGGTGCCGTGGAACAGATTCCACAGCGACTCCAGCAGCGGGGCCACATCCGGCGCCAGCACCCGCAGAATCTGCGTGAGGGAGTCGTGTCGGTTGCCTTCCGTCTCGTGCATGAGCGCAAGGCCCAGCCGCTGCAGACCATGGCCGTTGTCGACCAGAATACGGCGGGCGATGGCGCCAGCCGTCGACTCGTCGTTCGGGTGGTCGGCCAGCCAGCACATCGTTTCGAGCACGGCGTCCGAGCCGGAATCTTCTTCGATCTTGCCTTCGCTGCTGAGCGAAAGCCCCTTCTTGTCGATCGTCAGCGAACCGCCGAAGCGAACCGCAGCGACCTGATCATGCCAAGGCGACAGCAGGCCGCGCTCGACCTCCAGCGGAGTCGCCTGCACAGGCGCGATCACGGGAAGCCACGGTGGGCCGTCCGAATTTGGCGACTTCACCAGAAAACCGACGTGCAGACCGGGCTTTACGTCACGACCATCCGCGGTGCGATAGGTCTGGTGCGGGTCGTCCCACTGCACGAACATCACGGCCTTTTCGAACTTCACATCGCGCGACACCAGGCTCAGGCTGCCGCCCTTCTGCATGTACAGGCCCGGCTTTAGCAGGGCGCCGAACACTTCGAGCGAGTTCCAGCGCAAAGGCATGGCGCTCTCATAGACGTCGGCCTCGAAGTTGCCCTGCGGACTGACGAGCAGATAACGCAGGTCGGGACGCTCGGGTGCGGCCGGACGCTGTTGCTGAGCCTGACCGCCGCCCTGACGGGCATCGGGTCGGTCGTTGCGAGGGCCACCGGGTCCACGCTCGCCGCCTTTGCCGCCGCCCGCCGGGCCACGACCACCGCCCTGACCCTTGCCGTCCCGTTCCTGACGGGCCGCTTCGGCCTGCTGAAGCCAGTCACGGGTGTTGCGACGACTTGAGTCGCCTTCGGGTGCTGCACCACGGGGGGCCGAGCCGCCCGGTCGCTGTTGATTCCTGGATGCCATGCGCGCCATTCAAAAGGGATTCACCGCCCGTCCGGAACACCGGGACGAGCCTCAATCGAACGAAGGTCGGGCGCGCTTAGCACGGCGCCGGCGGGTTGGCTACCCCGCCGGGCGTGGTTCGTTCGTCCGGCACGAGGCCGGGCGCTACGGGTGTCATGGTGCAGGTTGGTGGTTAAAATGTCGCACGTAATCACCGCGCCGCATTTCTAATCTCGGTCACCGATATATCGGAGGACTCCAGCCATCTTTGAAATTCCTCGGTCATTGGGGGCGCTTGCGCCTGCACCCCCTGCTCGGCCAGCATCTGGCCCATCGTAACAACCTCGCCCTGTCTGCGTGCCGTTGCTCGAATCAGGCCGCGCGCGGCGACCGCACCGTCGTGGCGCCGAAACACCTGTGCCATGTAAAACCAACGATCGTCCCACGTCACCAGAGACGTCTCCACCGAAAATGGCTTCATAAAATCCAGCTGTCGCCGAAATGTCAGCGCCGACGCGCCCACCATGAACGTGGTGCGGGTCTGAAATGCCGGCAGAATCAGTCCCACCCGCGTAAACCACTCGGTGCGCCCCAGATCCATGAACATCGCATATCGTGAGTTGGTCACGTGCCAGTTCGCGTCGCAATGCCACGGCCATGCCTTGAAATGTGTCGTCGTCGCTTCGGTCCACTGAATGCGCGACACCGTCAGATTCCGAATGGCAGTTGCATACACGCGAAGCTGGTAGGTGATCATGACGACAGGGGGAGCAACGGAAGCATAGGCAGGGCGGCGGTCATAATCCGCCTGACGCGGTGCGGCAAGGGGTGTTGGCAGGTGCGTATACCAGGGCGACGTGGCTGGGCCGCGAAGGGCGGCGCAACTGGCGGGGGAACAGGTGCAGATGTTGTCGGCCTCTCGCGGGCGCCATGAACAACCCCGGTTCATACGGACTGCTGGTGGAAGTCTTCAATCGCAAAACGCAGCACTTAGTGTTGCGTTTTGCGAACAAGGACTCTACGCATCTCGCATGCCCTCGTAAGCACATGCCTGTTGGAAGACTTGTTAAGCCCACCGATATGACCACTCTGACCGCCAGCCAGTTCATTCAGGAACTTCAGATTGATGGTCGCCTGACTTTCACCATGGATGAAGCACTAGCGCGTCTTGAACGGTCTCCCCCGGCAGTCCGTGCGCAGTTGCTTCGACTAAAGCTGAAGGGGGTCATCGCGGATCCATCACGTGGCTTCTATGTAATCGTTCCTCCATCCTATCGCAGACTCGGGTGTATTCCCCCCGAGCAGTTCGTGCCTCACCTGATGCGATTCTTCGGGCAGCCCTACTATGTCGGTTTGCTCAGCGCGGCTGCTTATCACGGAGCCGCGCATCAGGCGCCGATGGTGTTTCAGGTGATCGTGGAAAAGCCCCGACGAAGTCTGGTCTGCGGCGGTGTGAAGGTCGACTTCATTGTACGTCATGACATGGCAGAAACTCCCTGGGTCGAACGGAACGTGCCCACTGGTCGGCTTAGGATCTCGACCCCCGCGGCCACAGCATGCGAGCTGGTCGGTTATCCAGAACGATGTGGATATCTGGATAACGTCGCCACCGTGCTTTCGGAGCTGGCCGAGAAAATCTCGCCCGACGAACTCGCTGCGGAGGCGAGACGGGTTCCAGGCGCATGGGTGCAACGCCTTGGTTGGCTCTTGCAACGCCTGGAACTCGATGAACTCACTGAGGTGCTAAAGGCTGTGCTTGCGTCACAACAAACCTTTCCCGTCCCGCTGGCGCCATGGTTGCCGACCGAGGGCGCGCCCCGAAACAAAGAATGGCGAATCATCGAAAATACCACCGTGGAGGATGACTTATGATCCCTCAGCAGGCAGTTGTTGCGTGGCGTAAACAGGCTCCTTGGAGCGTCGACTCCATGGTCGAGCAAGACCTCGTCATAAGTCGGGCACTGGTGGAATTGTTCAACCATCACCGTATCTCCGAGTCCCTGGCGTTTCGAGGCGGGACCGCCCTTTACAAGCTCCACATGTTGCCGTCTGCCCGGTACTCCGAAGATATTGATCTGGTACAGATCCGAGCGGAGCCCATTGGCCAAACGCTCGACCTGATCCGACGGTTGCTCGATGCGTGGTTGGG
Organism: Myxococcales bacterium; assembly: GCA_018970625.1. The sequence goes on from JAGWVZ010000001.1 coordinate 12,735, forward strand.
CACACCTAAGCGGGTGTTGAAGGAGGGGCGGGTAAATCTGTTATATCGCTTCACCTCTGAAGATGTGTCGCCCGTACCCATGCGCCTCAAAATCGAAATCAACACCCGGGAACACTTCGCAGAGCTCGGCTACCACAGCGTTCCGTTCTCTGTGCAAAGCCAGTGGTTTTCTGGCGACGCCCAAATCACCACCTTTGACTTCAATGAGCTGCTCGGAACCAAGCTCAGAGCGCTGTACCAGCGAAAGAAGGGGCGCGACCTGTTCGACCTGTGGATGGCGCTAGAGAGCGGAAAATTGCAACCAGAACGACTCCTTCAGTGCTTTCACCGCTACATGGCCGACGGCGGGTACATGGTTTCCCGCGCCGAATTTCAACAGAATCTCTACGAAAAATCCCAACGGGCGGACTTTCGCGCCGACATGAGCGTTTTGCTCCGACCCGGACTCCACTGGGACTTTCAGCGCGCCATGGACCGAATTCTGACCGACATTGTCGCCCTTCTCCCCGGTGAACCATGGCAGGGCGTTGCTGAGACTGACGCCGTGCGCCACTGAGCGCGCGCAGTCGAATTGTCACCCCCCATGTCGAATTTCCCGCAACGTGAGTTATCCCGAATCGATAGTCGTTTACGCCACGCCCAGACCTACCGGACACGACACGCCCGTACCGCCCAGACCGCAATAACCATCCGGGTTTCGCGCCAGATATTGCTGATGATACTGCTCTGCAAAATAATAGGGGCCCGCCATCGCAATTTCGGTCGTGATCGGATTCTTGCCTGCCTGCTTCAGCGCTGCATCGTACGCGATGCGCGACTGCTGCGCGGCCTGCAACTGCGCACCGGTGGTGGCATAAATGGCCGAGCGATATTGCGTGCCAATGTCATTTCCCTGACGCATGCCCTGCGTGGGGTCGTGACCTTCCCAGAAAATACGCAATACATCGATGGTGCTGATTCGCGCCGGATCGTACACCAGCTGAACCACCTCGGTGTGCCCTGTTTGACCGGAACACACCTCCCTGTACGAGGCGTTCGGTGTGTGTCCGCCGGCGTATCCCACCGACGTAGACCAGATACCCGGCCGTAACGCCCACTCTCCCGCAGATACCTGTTGCCAGAATCGACGCTCGGCACCCCAGAAACACCCCATCGCGACAAACAACTGCTCGTGAGCCGCTGGAATTTCGCGCAATGGGCGCCCAGTCAGCACGTGAGGCTCAGGCAGCGGCATTTCCATCGTACGTCCGGGGAGGCAGTCAGCAGCCGACGGCACTTGCAGCGGTTTGGAAGAGAATGGCCACACGGACAGACCTCCATCGAAGATCGTTGTTTCAAGGTGTCAGTACCAGCACTTCGCTGGTTTCGCCATCGACAAACCAGAGTCGGCCATCCGGCGCGACCTCAATCCCCATCAGTCCTTCGGCCAGCGTGTCAACGCGGCCCAGCTCCGCACCGGTACGAATGTCGAAAGCAATGATTTCGCCGGTGGCGTGATCGCCCACAAACAGGCGGTTTTCGACAAGCGCGAGTCCTGAGGGTTCTTCGAGCCCTTCGCCAATGAGGACATCAAAGTCCGCGTCCACAAATTCAGCAAAGTCAGCGAGAGGCTCGTTGTCGGCGATCAGATCCAGCCCACGAACCGCGGAATCGACCTCATAGGCCAGCACGCGCTGACCGCCTGTGTCGGCCACAAAGAGCAGATTGGTCACTTCGTCGTACAGCATATGACCGGGTACCCCGGGAACCCGCGTGAGTTCCATTTCGGGGAACCGGTACACGATGCCATCGGAGTGATCATCGAAACCAGGGCCGTGGTCTTCCTGGAAGTCATAGTAGACGACGTGGCCGTTCAAACCGTCGAAAACGAAATACTCGTTATCCCGGTAATGGGCGATACCCATGCAGAGCGGGCTCTGGTGCAGCATGTCGATGTGGCTGCCGAGCATAACCCCCGCGGGGTCCTGGTGCACAGCGGCGAAGACAGAGAGGTCGGAATCCCACAGCGCTGGCCCCATGAAATCGTTGGGCTCTGCCTGATTGTTGTACGTATTGCGGGTCTCCTGACAGGTGCCAAAATCACCCTTGTCACCAAAAGAGACGCTGCTGACCTCTTCCATGAAATGGTCGCGAAACGCATCCAGAAATAACTCGGTCTCCTGTTCTGCAGTGCCTGCATTGAAAAGAATGACAACACCGTCGTTATCCTGTGAAAATATCCACAGGTTTTCGGGCATCTGAGGGTCAAATTCCAGGTCGCGCGGCCGGTCAAGACCATCGGCGCTCGAGGCCAGCGCGGCGATGGAGCGTGTGGCCTCGGTGCCGAATTCTGGAACAGCGAGCCCGGGAGCAGACGAGGTGGCGTCAGGCGTCGGCGAATCCGGTACAATACCCGTGTCAGTCGCATTGGCTGCTTCGTTGTCTACGACATCGTCGCCGCATGCGGCGAGCATGACCAGAAGTGGCGCTGCCAATCCAGAACGATAGCACGTAGCCATGCGCAACCTTCTGTTCTCAGGGTTCTTTCTCGCGCACTCCACGCGATAGGGGTTGTGGCTTCATTGTGCAAGGTAGCGCAGGACACATTCCTGAAGCCCCTTACAAATGTGACGCGCCGTCGATGGGGCTAACCGAGGGTCAGCACGACGCTCGTCGAGAACCCCGCCCTGCCTGCGACCCTCTGTATCACGCGAAGGCCATGTCCTGTCCGCGGGTGGGCAGTCGGGGCGCGGCTTCAATCAGGTCGGCGTCGATGATGCGCGCCGCTTCGCGGCCGTCCGAAATCGCCCACACAATGAGTGATGCGCCGCGGAAGGCGTCGCCTGCGACATACAGACGGGGCACGCTGGTGCGGAACTTCGACGGTCCTGCCGGAACACCGCGCGGGGTCACGTCGATATTCAGCTGCGATTGCAGTGAATCCAGCACAGGGCCGGTAAAGCCCATCGCCAGAATCAGCAGGTCGCAGGGGAGACGCTTCTCGGAGCCGGGCACCGGACGAATCACCGACCGTCCATTTTCGGTGACCACCTCGATGGTGATCATCTCGATTTCTTTCAGCACACCGTTTTCGCCAATGAGCCGGGTGGTCATTTGCGCGAATTCCCGGGCGCCGCCTTCGGCCTGGCTGGACGATGTGCGGAACACCATGGGCCAGTGTGGCCAGGGATTGTTGTGCGCACGCAAGGACGGCGGCGCCGGCATGAGCTCAATCTGCGTCACCGACGCCGCACCGTGACGAATCGAAGTGCCGAGACAGTCCGAACCGGTGTCGCCGCCGCCGAGGATGACGACGTGTTTACCAGTGGCAACGACGCCCGAGACGGTGTCGACATCGCCCGCCACGCGCTGATTCTGTTGCGGCAGAAAATCCATGGCGAAATGTATGCCCTGCAGGTCGCGTCCGGGAACGTCCAGGTCGCGCGCCTTTCCTGCGCCAATACACACGACCACGGCGTCGTGGTCTTCGAGCAGGTCGGTCCAGCGAATGTCTTTGCCAATTTCAACACCCGTACTGAACGTAATACCCTCGGTACGCAGCAGTGAAATTCGACGTTCGATGACCCACTTTTCCAGTTTGAAATCAGGAATGCCGTAACGCAGCAACCCGCCGATACGGTCACTTTTTTCATATACCGTTACCGTATGTCCTGCGCGGTTCAGCTGATCGGCAGCGGCAAGGCCGGCGGGGCCAGAGCCCACCACAGCAACGCTGCGGCCGGTGCGACGTAGTACCCGGTGAGGCTCAATCCAGCCTTCCGTGAAGGCGCGCTCGACGATCTCCTTTTCATTCTGTTCAATGGTGACTGCCGTGTTGTTGATCGACAACACGCAGGCCGCTTCGCACGGCGCCGGGCAAAGACGTCCCGTAAATTCAGGGAAATTATTGGTGGCGCGCAATACCTCATACGCCTGCTTCCAGCGACCCCGGTAAATCAGGTCGTTGAACTCGGGGATGGGGTTACCCAGCGGACAACCCTGCTGGCAGAACGGAACGCCGCAGTCCATACAACGACCGCCCTGTGTGCGTGCGGTCTCTTCAGGACGGTCCATGACAAATTCACGCCAGTCCTGCGTACGATCCTTTTTATCGCGATATTCGGCAGCCTGACGGTTGGCTTCCATGAATCCTGTGACTTTTCCCATGGTGGCCTCCTGTTATTCTGCCGGAATGGCGCGAGGATCCGAGGTCTGCTGCGATCGACGCTGAGCGCGGCGCTGCTGCAGAACCCGCTTGTATTCGGTCGGCATGACCTTCACGAATCGAGCTACCATCATCTCCCAGTTGTCGAGCAGACGACGACCCAGCGCGCTTCCGGTGAAGCGGACGTGGTTTTCGACGAGGTCATGTACCAGCCAGATATCCGATTCGTCGATGAGGCTCTCGAGCTCCACCATTTCGCGATTGCAGCGGCGCTGGAATTCGCCGTCGCGGTCGAATACAAACGCCATGCCACCGCTCATGCCAGCGGCGAAATTGCGCCCGGTGCGACCCAGAACAACCACAATTCCACCGGTCATGTATTCGCAGCCGTGGTCGCCCACGCCCTCGACGACCGCACGCGCCCCCGAATTACGAACCGCGAAACGTTCGCCCGCGACACCGCGGAAATAAGCCTCGCCCGCCGTGGCACCATACAGCAATGTATTACCAACCAGGATATTCTCCTCGGCAATAAACGACGACTGCGCCGGGGGCTGAATGGCAATACGACCACCCGAGAGCCCTTTGCCGACATAGTCGTTGGCGTCACCTTCAAGGTGGAAGGTAATGCCGCGCGGCAGGAAGGCGCCAAAACTCTGTCCGGCCGAACCGGTGAATTTTACCGTGATGGAGTCATCGGCGAGGCCGTGATTTCCGTACTTGCGGGCCACTTCGCCGCCGAGCATCGCGCCGACAGCACGGTCGGCGTTCGAGATGGGCTGCCGAATCACGACGGGGCGACCGCCCTGCAAGGCCGACTGCGATGCGGCGATCAGCTTGCGGTCCAGGTGCGTTTCAAGGCCGTGCTGCTGCGGCTCGTTGTACCGCGTCGCGACATCGGGGCCCACGACCGGCACATGAAGAACGCTGGACAGGTCCAGCCGCTCTGCCTTCCAGTGGCCGATGATCGGGCGCTGCACGAGCTTTTCGGCGTGGCCAACCATCTGGTCGAAGGTGCGGAAGCCCAGCAGCGACATCCACTCCCGCGCTTCCTGCGCGACGTACAGCAGATAGCGGATGACATGCTCGGGAGTGCCGTCGAATTTTGCCGTCAATTCAGGGTCTTGTGTGGCGATGCCGACACTGCAGGTGTTCTGGTGACACTTGCGCAGCATGATGCAGCCCATCGCAACCAGCGGCGCCGTAGCAAAGCCGAACTCCTCGGCACCGAGCAGGGCGCCGATGATGACGTCGCGGCCAGTACGAACACCGCCGTCCACTTGCAGACGCACACGTCCGCGCAGGTCGTTGCGCACCAGCACCTGCTGCGCTTCGGCAAGACCGAGCTCCCACGGAACACCGGCGTGCTTGATGGAGCTGAGCGGTGAGGCTCCCGTACCGCCGGAGTCACCCGCGATAATGATGCACTCGGCGCGCGCCTTCGACACGCCGGCGGCGACCGTACCGACGCCGACTTCGCTGACCAGCTTGACGCTGATGCGAGCCTTCTCGTTGACCGTCTTCAGGTCATAGATCAGCTGCGCGAGGTCTTCGATTGAATAAATATCGTGGTGCGGCGGTGGCGAAATCAGCGTCACCCCGGGCGTAGAGCAACGAACCCGTGCAATGCGCTCGCTGACCTTGTGACCGGGCAGCTGACCGCCTTCGCCGGGCTTTGCACCCTGCGCCATCTTGATCTGCAGCTCGTCGGCGTTCACCAGATACTCGGCATGAACGCCAAACCGGGCGCTGGCGACCTGCTTGATCGAGCTCCGACGCGTGTCGCCGTTGGGGAGCGGAATGTAGCGCTCGGACTCTTCGCCGCCCTCACCGGTATTCGACTTGCCGCCCAGACGGTTCATCGCGATGGCGAGGGTCTCGTGGGCTTCGGCGCTGATCGAGCCAAACGACATGGCGCCCGTCACAAAGCGACGGGCAATCGATTCGGCGCTCTCGACCTCATCGAGCGGCACGGGCGTAGCGGCCGGAACAAAGTCAAACAGGCCGCGCACGGCAAAGTGCCCCGCGCTCTCGTTGTTCGCCAGCTCCGCGAATTCCTTGTACTTTTCGTAGCTGTCAGCTCGCACCGACTCCTGCAGACGCGAGATGGTAGCAGGGTTCCACTTGTGCAGTTCGCCCTGGCGCCGCCACTGATACTGACCACCAGTGGGCAGGTCGGTGAGAATGAACGCCGCCTCGGGACCAAAGCCTCGGCTATGCCGATCCTGATTCTCCAGGTGCAGCTCGGGAAGGCCTACGCCCTGAATGCGCGAAGCGGTGCCATTGAAGTGCTCGTCGACGAGCGAGCGGTCCAGACCGATGGCCTCAAACAGCTGCGCGCCGCGGTACGAGCTGACAGCCGAAATACCCAGCTTCGACATGACCTTCAGCAGTCCCTTGTCGATGGCCTTGATGTAATTCTTCGCTGCCTTCTCGGGCGAGAGCGGGCACTCATTGCGCGCGCACAGGTCCGTGAGGGTGTCGAGCGCGAGCCACGGGTTCACCGCGGCCGCACCGAAGCCAATCAGCAGCGCAAAGTGGTGTACTTCGCGGGCCTCGGCCGTCTCGACCAGCAGGCCGGACTGCATACGGATGCCCTCGCGCACCAGGTGCTGGTGCACAGCGCTCACAGCGAGCAGCGCCGGAATGGCCACATGGCGTGAATCGACGCCACGGTCCGACAGAATGAGCAGGTTGTTACCCTCGTCGATGGCTTCGGAGGCCGCCTTGCACAGGGCAGTCACGGCCTGGCCGAGCGCCTCGGGGCCTTTCTTGACGTCATACAGCAGCGAGAGCGTCCGGGTCTCGAACGCGCCGTCTTCCACCTTACGGATCGTCGCGAGCTCGGCATTCGTCAGCACCGGGCTCGGAATCGCCAGACGGTGGCATTGCTCCGGCGTCTCGTCGAACGTGTTACCGCCCATGCCGATGGCCGTGTGCAGGCTCATGACGACGGATTCGCGGATCGGATCGATCGGCGGGTTGGTCACCTGCGCGAACAGCTGCTTGAAGTACGAGAACAGCGAAGGCGCCTTGTCGGACAACACCGCGAGCGGCGTGTCGGTGCCCATGGAGCCGGTGGGTTCTTCACCGGCCTCGGCCATGGGAGCGAGGATGACGCGAATGTCTTCGTCCGTGTAGCCGAACGCCCGCTGAAGCCGCATCAGGTCTTCTTCGCGGGTCGGCATGGGCGCCGATGCGGCATCGTAGTCCGTCAGTCGAACGACGTTCTTTTCGAGCCAGCGACGATATGGGAACCGGTTGATGATGTCGCGCTTCACCTCTTCATCGTCGATGATGCGACCCTCGTCGGTGTCGACGACAAAAATGCGACCAGGCTGCAGACGCCCTTTGCGAATGATCATCGACGGCGGAATGTCGATGACACCGGTCTCGGACGCCAGAATCACCCGGTCGTCGGTCGTCACCAGATAGCGGGCAGGGCGGAGTCCGTTTCGGTCCAGGGTGGCACCCACCACGTGACCGTCCGTAAAAGCCATGGCCGCCGGACCATCCCACGGCTCCATCAACGACGACGTGTAGTCGTAGAAGGCGCGCCGCTCGTCCGCCATCATCGGATCATTCTGATACGCCTCGGGAATCAGCATCATCATGGCATGCGGGAGTGTGCGTCCGCCGAGGTGCAGCAGCTCGAGCATGTTGTCGAACTGATACGAGTCGCTCGCATTGGCGTTGATGATGGGAAACAGCCGGTCGATTGGGCCTTCAAACTTGGCCGACTGCAGCAGGCTACGACGCGCGAGCATCCAGTTGCGGTTGCCCCGAACGGTGTTGATCTCGCCGTTGTGGCAGATGTAGCGAAGTGGCTGCGCGAGGTCCCACGTGGGGAAGGTGTTGGTGGAAAAGCGCGAGTGAACCAACGCGATGCCGCTGATGAACTCTTCGCTCTGCAGGTCTTTGAAGAACAGCGGCAGCCGCTCTGGCAGCAGCAGGCCTTTGTAGACAATCGTCTCGGCCGACATGCTCGCTACGTGGAAGAACTCGTCGGGGTCGCAGCCGGCCTCGGCGATCTGTTTCTCGACAAGCTTACGAATAATATACAGTTTTCGCTCGAACGCGGTCGGCACCAGCCGGCGACGTTCAATGAACATCTGCCGAATCACGGGCCGCACCTGACCGGCAATACGACCGACCTGCGCCGAATCGATCGGCACGTCGCGCCAGCCGATGACCCGCTGGCCTTCCGAGGTTACCGTCTCTTCGAAGATCTCTTCGCAGCGCGCCCGCTGCACGGGCTCTGGCGGCAAAAACACCTGCGCGACGCCATAGCCCCGTCGACGAACCGGCCCAAACCCCAGCCGTTCGAACTCGGCCTGAAAAAACCGATGGGGGATCTGGGTCAGGATGCCCGCGCCATCGCCCGTCTCCGGATCGCAGCCACACGCCGCACGGTGCGAGAGCCGGGAAAGAATGCGAAGGGCATCTTCCACGATGCCGCGCGATGCTTCTCCGCGAATATGGGCCACAAAGCCCATGCCACAGGCGTCATGCTCCGTCGAAGGCTCATAGAGCCCTTCTCGTTGTTGTCGCAAAGCGTTCTCCGTTGTGGAGGTCCCGGCTCAGTAGTGGAAGAGAGTCCGGGTCTCGGAACGCCGCACAGAGAACCTGTGCCGGCAGAGTCTACAGAAGCCGTTGTACCCGCGCGGGTCTGAAGTGCTCACCGGTCAGGTGACTCGACGGCAATCAAGGGTCCTGCGCGTGCATTCACGGCACGCCGCGCGTTGACGCGGCGTGTCGGAGAGTAACGGATCGTAACGAAAGTGCAAGCGACGCTTGTGAGTCACCATCCCTCGAATGGCAAATTCAAGGCGCAAACACGCAGGCTGAAGCCTTGAACGGGTCCCGAGAACCCTCGACCAGCCCTCAGGACACCCTTTGGCAGGGCGGTGGTACGCTCCTACGGCTGTCACTGACTTCCACACTCATTCACGCGTTCGGGCGTTTCGGCGTACGGTCACACTTTTGTCGTCGACGCGCGAGTGTTAGGCGTACCACCGCCCTGATGAACCCTTGTTTTGTTGCTGAGTACGCTTGAGCTGGAAACTGCCGCCTCGTCGTGTGTTACCGCCGCAGCCGCCGGATGCGTTGACCCGCGCGCTGGGTGCCCGGCTCGGCGCGGTCGCGCATCGCGTTGGGGAATGCGACGTGGTGGTGGATGTGGGGACCGACCATGGTCGGCTGCCGATTGCGCTCGTGAAGGCGGGGCTGGTGCAGCGCGCTGTCGCGATCGACATTCATGAGGAGCCGCTGGCGGGAGCCCGGGTGCGCGCCGAGCGCGCGAGAGTCGCTGACAGAATGACCTTTTTGTTGGGAAATGGGCTGCTGCCGCTGGCAGCGATGACGGCGCAGGTGCTCACCATCGCTGGCGTGGGCGGCGCGCTGGTGGGGCGTGTGTTGCGGCAGCAGCAGCCCGAACAGTACGGCATTCGCAGGGTGGTGGCGCAGCCCATGAGCGAAGAGAGGGTGCTGCGAGCGATGGTGTCGGGCACGGCGTGGCAGATTGTCGATGAAGCGCTGGTCGCGGAAGCCGGCCGCCTCTTTCTGGTGGTGGTGCTGGAGCATCAGGCTGCGCCGACCCCCGCACTTCGTGTCGAAGATGTCGTGCTGGGCCCGTGCCTGCGGCATGTGACCACGCCTGCCTGGGCAGACTGGCTGCACGTACAGGAGCGCTGGCTTCGCGAGAGGCAGGGCGCTCGTGCGGCTCGCGGCGCCGATGTGGACGTCGAAAATGGAGCGGAACGAGGCGACGCGATGAAGGAGCCGGAGGTCTTGGGCGCGCGCTGGCCGACCGATGGCACCGAGCCCGAGCTGGATCCCGCCCTGCACCTGAAGGTGGTTCAGGAAGCGCTGCGGGCGTTGTCGTTACCGGAACAGTGACGTCGGTAATTCATAGTGCATGCGTGCCTCGAGTTCGTGCTCCGAGGGCCTGGGCCAGGCGGGTCCAATATCAGCGGGCCGTTCGGCGACCGGGGTCACAAGGCGCGCAGCCACCCGGTCAAAGTGTGTCTGAAAGGCGCCCAGTGACCACTGTCCGAACAGGGTACTGCTGCCCTCATAACACTGCGCCTGATACTCTTCCCAGGTGGTCAGGTACGATGCGTAGCCATTGGAGTAGCCGGCGATGACGATCTGTTGCACTCCGTGCGGACGCAACGCCTCGAGCAGGGAGCGCTGAATACGACGGCCTGCCATGGTGGTGGCCTCCATGGGCACACCGGCAAACACGACAGGGCCGATGCGAATCAATTGCAGCGGTAATATGCCCTGCGTCCAGGGACGACCATTTCCGAGCGCATTTCTTTTATACAGGCGTCGGGCCTCGGCGACGGTCGGGTCAAGCCAGTCCGGTGCCCCCGGGTTGCCCATGCTGAAGAGCCCAAAAGCCTGACCATTTCCACCGCGACCCGTCTCCAGAAAGGTATATTTTCCGCCGTGCGCGTCATCGGCTCCATCGAGCGACAAGCCAAGGATCTGCTGCACTGATTTTCGTAATTTTCGTCCTCGATGCAGGGCCTGATTCAGTCCTTTGACAGGCTTCAGTGGGCCGGGGCCTTCTTCGGTGCCTTCCAGAAAGCTCATGCCAAGCTCGGCGTGCCCGGTGCGCCGACCGGTACGACCATTGGCGTATTTCGGCAGTACATCGGTGTACTCCATATTGACGCGGAGCAGCGCCGACGACAGAGGACCTTCGAGCGCATGGGTGCTGTCGTGCCCAAGGACTTTTCGGGTGTGGGCTGACTGAATTTCTCCGACGAACCGCGCGCTGGCAAAATCATCATCAAACAGGCCAACACGCAAACCGCGGTGTTTATCGTATCGAAAATTCGGCGATACGTCGCCCGCTGCGGCCTGACAAAACCCGGCAACATAATCCACGCCGTATTTTGCACGCGCCCACTCTTCCATTTCAACCGAGGCGTACCCTTTATTGTCTGCAGAAACCCAACGATAATCCGCGTGAACGCTGGTGCAGTGCACAGCGAACCACGAGAGACATCCGATGGGTTCATTATTTATGCCGGTGAATTCCAGCACCGGCATTTCGCGATTGGTCGCCAGATGTCGATTGCGCCAGTCCACCCGGTCGGCTTCCGGGTTACGGTTCCAGGCGGTCGGAGAACGATTGAACGCGACCGGTTCAGTATAGGGAACAGGTAAATTCCCGTAACGCAGCGTAGCTGGCTGTCGCTTTTGTTCGGCTTCGCGAATAGCCTCCACAATTCCGTCCACGATTTTTTTCAGGATATGCGGCCGATATCCTGGCGTGGTCATGGTGTAGGCGAGCTCGTGGCTAAATCCGCCGGGACCGCTGTGCGTGTGCGTGGCGGTCAGCAGCACATTCTCGTCGGTCCAGCCCTCGTCCGAAAACTCGGCCAGGCGTTCCTGCACTCCAGCGCGTACGCTCTCCGAGATAAAGCAGATCTCGGCTACGACGATGGCGACGCGTTGGCCGGTGGCCTCGTGTCGAAGCACGAACGCGCGCGCATGCAGCGGAGTGGCCACAGCCCGAGCCCGATTCGTCGGCTGCGCCCAGCCCATGAGCTCGGCGTCGGCATCGAACGTGGTGATGTCGGTACGAGCGGCACCAGCAGAGAACATCGTCATGGGGGGTACGTCGGAAAAAGAGGACGGGAGCGCCGTCCATAGCACAGCGCGCCGCGCCACAAAACCTGTCTGCGACGCATCGAACCGGGAACGTCGAAGTGGTCAGCCGCTAAAGGCTCGGCTGCAAAGCGTAGGACTGCGCGGATTGGATTGCCGAGGTAGAGCGGACCCACGCCCTGCAAAAATCCCGGGACTATTCCAGGCCGGCAGCGAACGCAGGGGGGGCCACCGTGACGCCCGCGCGCTCCAGGAAATCCGGGAGCGCCTGAAGCCCCTGCGCGGTGTCGATGCGATTTCGCCGACACGAGAACCGCTGCATATCGGCGCCCACGGTGTCCCATTCGCCGAGCATGGTGGCGGATGCCTGACAATGCGAGGGGTCCACGACGCACTCCAGCTGCTCCAGCTCGGCCGCGCGCACCATGTCGACCTGTAGCCCCTCGTCGCCACAGGCGTACATGAACGCGAGCCCGTAGCACCATCCTTCGGCACCCCGGTCGCAGAGCGCTGCCGTGGTGCGTGCCGTGGATGACGCAGAATCGGGCAGCGAATCCTCGACCGTGTAGGACGGTAGCCACCAGAAGGCGAACGCCGAGGTCGGCAGCCCGACAGCAAAAACGGCGAGGGCGATCAGGCGCGTAAGCGGGCGAACCTGCCGGGTTGACGACGGTGTCCGGCCTGACAACGGAACTGCCGGGCCGGGTTGCGGTCTGCCGGAGGGACGCTCGTCCATGGTATTCCAGAGAGGTTAGCGGTGGCGGATATACGTGCGGCGGTTGGTGACCGTACGGTTGACGTGTACGCCTGGTCCACCGGGGCCATAACTGATCGCGGGCGAGTTCCAGACAGGGCGATGTGTAGACCAGACACCATAGACAGGTCGACCGGCGTATCCGTTCCAGGGGCCGACCCACCCCACTGTTGGGCCATACCAGCCGGGATTGCCCGCATACACCCAGCGATTTTGCACGTACACGCGCTGCGGCGCCGCTGCACGTTGGTTAGCGGCCGTCTGCGCGCGCTGCGACGAGGTGGACGAGACGACGCTCATGTCGGCCGGCGTCCAAGCGTGCGCACACGCATGAAGGGAGAGCAGCAGCACAGCCAGAATACCGAAAAGCAGTGTGGAACGCATGGCAACCCGCGGTGGGTGAGTGGCGACGTGCGAAGGACAGAGTGACACCGCAGGTGACGATGCGCAAGTGGCGGTATTCACACGGCACGCGCGTTGTTTGCGTCGTCCCCCGGATCGATGCCCGTCGCGGGCAATCAGAAAGAGAAATACAGGGCGGTGTTCAGCAGGAAGATGTTCTGGTTATAGACACCTTCTGACGATGGCTGCTTGCTGTTCGTGGTCGCAAAGGCGCTCGCGGTCGCGGCACCATTGGTGTCGCGCTCGAAATAGAAGATGTTCGACGCTGTGGTGGCGAGGCTCATCGAGAAGTTGTTTCTGCCCACCAGCTGAAAGATTCCACCGACGCCGGCGCTGACCTTGTTCATGTCGATCAGGGCGGGTTCAAGCGTCTCGTCGGGGATCGCGTTGCCGTCATAGCCGAGGTCGAGCATGAGCTCGATGCGGTCGTTGAGGTACCAGGAACCACCGACGCGCACACCGGCGGCGGTGTTCCAGTCGCGGTTGAGGTTCTGCACAATGGGGTTGCCGGCCGGGGGATCGCCGTTTTCGTCAATGGCGCAGAACTCGAACGGATCTTCGTCACCCAGATCGTTCTGCGAGACGATGCACTGGTTCTCGAGGATGCTCCAGCGGGTGACATCACCGAACACGCGAAGTTCCAGGTTATCGATGGGTCGTACGCGGGCTCCGAAGCGGAAGATGTCAGGAAGCTTCTGCGTGAAGACGATGTCGTTGGTGTCCTGATTGGGAGGGAAGGTGTTTACCAGCGTGCCGTCGTACACCATCTCGCCCGAGATATTGGGCGCGGATTGCCATGAGGTGCTGATCCACAGTCGGTCTTCGATGCCTTCCCAGGTCAGGCCGGCGCCGATACCGAAGTCGGTCGAGCTGACATCCACAAGCGAGCGGCCTTCGCTGTACAGGTTGTCGGTTCCATCCACGTTTCGCGCGCGGATGGTGTTGACTTCACTCAGGTAAAGGCTGCCCGAAAAACCGATGGAGAGCCGGGCCGGCTCGATTTCGTAGGCCGCACCCAACGAGAACGCCAGCGTGCGAATGGTGCCCTCGATCGTGTACCAACGCTGCGAACCGTCCACAGCGCCCGCGAACTCATCGCTCGGTGTCGCCTGATCCCACACCGCCTGACCACCAAAGGGCGCATAAAATCCGAACCCGATACCGAACGGAATATCGGTGTTGAAGTCCGTCGCGACGCCGAGCATGGGCGAGTAAATCAGGTTGGCCACCGACGCTTCACCCGTATTGGCCGCGATGTATTCGGGCGAGTGCTCACCCACCGCCGGCGGGCTCACTGCGTTCGCACTCCGCTCATAGGTCGATGTGCGGTATGCCCAGTTGACGTCCAGCATCAGTTGTGTGCGGTCGACCAGCGCCAGATTCGCCGGATTGTAATAAATAGCCGATGGGTTCACCGACACAGGATTGCCCAGCGGACCACCAAAACGCGCAGCTGCGAATCCGCTCGCATGCGCTTCGGAACTCAGGCCACACAGGCCTGCACACATGGCCACCGCAAGCGTATACCGTGTCACATGTCTCATGCTTGTACCATCCAGGGAAAACCCGCGTTTCATGGTCGAACCAAACGGGAAAATGAACAAATTGACGCAGTGCGTAACATCTTGAAGCGGCTATGGATTCAGGCCACTACGCGCTCCCTTTTTCAGCTTGTTGCCGGTAACGTCAAGGGCTATATCGCCGTGACTGTGATGTGCACTCAAATCCCCCTCTGTCCCCTTCAGGGCCCATGAGCGTCTCTCTTCTGTCGTCTCCCTTTCGGTCTTCTTCGCGCTGCGCGTTTGCCCTGCTGGTTGGCGTCTCTGCCTCACTCGCCGCCTGCGCCAGTCCGGACCCCGAAGCCGTCATGGCGGAGTTTGTTGACCGCACGACCGTCCCCGACGCCGGCGCCGACGTCACTCCCGACGCCACGGTCGATGTCGACCCCGACGCCGAGGTCTGCACCATTGATGCCCCGGCCGGGCGCTTCCTGCTTTCGCTGATTGTCACCCCGCTCGATCGGCAGCAGCTGAGCCCACTCATGGTGGACCTCACCATCGTGCCCGAGGACGATGGACAATACACCTTCAACTTTCAGCCCATCGCCACCGACTTTATCCTCGTTGACCAGCAGCGGCAGCCGCGCGTCGCTCAGGGGAACCCGGGCGAAGAAGGCTACTCCCCGGCTCCGCGAGAAGCCGTTGGAGCCCCCATCACCGTCAACGACATCGTGATTGATGAAGCCGGCGCGTTCGTCGTCTCGGTCGTCGATATCCGCGTGGAAGGCTTCGCCAACGCGCTGACATTCCGTGATATTCTGGCTGACCTTACCCTCACCGGTTCGCTCCGCTCCAACGATGTCGGCTGTGGCGACGTCACCGGCACCGGCAAGGAGCCCATCCCGAACCTCAACCTCAACACCTCGGTCTTCGGCATGATCCGCGTCGAAGACCCGCAGACATACACCGACCCGATCGTCATCTCGTGTGCCTCGCAGCAGGCTGTCGACGCTGACCCCTGCGACGGACGGGACGCCACAGAGGGCTCGGCAGAAGGCTCAGGCGAGTAAAGCCGCGCGCCTGACGTGCCCTCCCGAATCGGCATGTCAAACCGCACACAGACGCTCCCCCGAACATCACGGTCCCGCGTCCGCCTCGGCTGCGGGGGTGCCCGGCAAACGCCGGCCACCACCACGCTCCTCGGCCATCGCGCGCAGGCGAGACTCCACCTGCGCACCAAGGCCGTCCAGACCGGGTGCCTGAA
>JAGWVZ010000303.1 GCA_018970625.1 Myxococcales bacterium
GTGCGACTCACACGAACTGCCCGCGATCGTGATGGGCGAAAGATCTGTTCCACAGATACTGCACCATTCGCCTGCCCTTCCCCCTCGTGGTACCGCTTCAAGGGAGCCGAGATCGCCTCTGGCACCATCGCAAGCGCAGCAGCCGACGTCGCGGATGTCACAATGGCCCTCGCGCTGCTGTTCGTAAGCACATACTCCAGCTCGGGTGGGGCCAGCTCCCACGACGCATGCACAACGCGCAAACCTGCTCGCAACACCCCAAACCAGGCCACCACGTAGGCAACCGAGTTCTCCATCGCCAGCACTACGACATCGCGCCGGCGCAGGCCTGACTGTCGCAGGTGGTCGGCCATTGCCGACAGCGCCTCATCGAGCTGACGATAGGTCAGGCTGTGGTGCTCGTCGAAGACCGCAACCCGGTCTGGGTGAAGAGCCGCCTGCAGCGCGTGTACACTACGAATGCCGAGCCCCTGTTCGGCCACGACCCGCAACGTATCCGGTATTCGTGCAGGCTCAACGCCCTGCACAAGTCCCGCTGTGAACAGGACTTTGCCCAGCGTTCGCACGAGCGGTGCCTTGGCTTGTGCGGTCTTCACGCCTTGCCGGACCCGTTCACGAACCGCATCAGGAACCCGCTCACGAATGCGGTCGCGCAGTTTCATTTCTTTTTTCCGTTGGCCTGATCCATCGCCATGCCCATGAGCGACCAGGCAGCGTTCCGCAGCGAAGACGAAGCTGCTGCCACGACCTTCAGGTGAGCGACGCGCCGCTCGGGCTCTTCCTGAGCCAGACGATGATGCGTCTCAATCTGCTGAGTCAGCGTGCGCACGGCGTCGACCATGGTCTGCATCTGCTGTTCGATGTTGCCTGTATGGACGGTCATTTAGTCACCATACGCCACGTAAACCGCCGAGGTACGCCAGGAGCCCCCCTCGGCAACGTTACTGACAAAGAACGCAAAGGTGTGTGCACCTGGCTCGGTGAGTGCGTCGTCGGTGACGAGCTCGGGCGGCGTAATGTCGCCGGGACACCAGTTGGCGCGCGGCGCACGCACGCTGGCGATCGACCCACACGGATTTTGCTCACACACCTGCTGCCTTCCGACGGAGATCAGGTCACACATATACTCACACGACTCTATCCACGGTTCAAAGAACCACACGGGCGCACCATCCAGATCGATCGAGTGCGAGCGGCGGCAAAACTCCTCGGCAGGGCCTATGCAGGACCGGTCGCCGGTTCCACCACCATGTCCGGTGGTACGATAGTCGATTCGCGCCTCGGTAACCCCTTCCGGCACCTCGAAAGCCACCGGCGTAAGCTCAGATTCGGACGTGAAGTTGCCGTTGAAAAGCGGGGTGACGGCCAGCACATTGCGCGGCGCAGGTCCATCCTGCACAAGTACCTCGGCCGAGACATTCCAGCCGCCGTTCGAGCCACTGACGATGCCGGCACCGTCGCTGTACGTGGGGATCAGGACGTCGATCGTGTGCTCACCCGGCAGAAAATTGGCGATGTCCGTAATGTCGATATCGAACTCCATCGGACCGCCGAAAGGCGTGATAGCCCGCACCAGCTCAATCGCAGGCGGTCCACCATCCGGTCCGGGTTCATCGAGCGTGAACTCAAAATTACGGTCAAAGGCATCGCAATCGGCCGGCCAGTTGTGGCCAGGGGGCGGCGTAGTCCAGTCTTCAAACGGGTAGCACGTGGTCTCGAGTTTCACCCGGAGCGTCACGTTCGCGAAAGGCCCGGAACCAAAATCAACCGGAGCCTGAGCGCGGTGAAAAAACTCATCCTCGGCTCCGCTCGACGAAATACGAACACGATCAAAAACCTGCAGGCTGCGAACGGCAACCTCCGCAGAGCCGTCCGCTGCCGCGTCAATTTCGGCCGCGTCGTTCGCGTCAACGTCGGATTCAGCAATGGAATCGGGCTGCGCGGCTGCATCGGCTTCCGGCGTGGTACCAGAGGGTTCGTCCGAACAGGCGAGAAGCATCAAGGGAAACAGCAGCGAGGGAACGACGCGCATGGACACTCTCCGGTGACAAATTCAGAACCCCCACATGTCTAACGATGCTCGCTCCGAACGCAAACACCATTTCGCAGCGCGTCACCCGTTTGTATGGTCATCGGACCATGCTAGACAAACACACCAACCAACGCCTGACCATGGAACATCCCATGAAATCGATCGTCTTCCATTTCTCCGTCTTCGCGCTTCTGGCAGCTGGCGCCCTGCTTTCGGTTATCGGTTGCCAGCCCGATGACGACTCCAGCTGCGAACCGGGCGGGAGCTGCGCTGCAGACGCAGGTGCCGAATCGCTCGCAGAAACCGGAGGTGACGCCTCGGAAAATGATGGGCAGGGCGATGCATCCGACCCGATCCCGCCGAGCTGCGAGGTGGGTACGCCGCTCATGACCGTTTCTGGACGTGTACTCGACGAGAATGGCAATGTCGTGCCCACCGCGCGCGGCCAGGTCTGCGTGCGTACTGCTCCAGAGAACAATCTGATCTGCCTGCGACCCGAGCCGGTCGACGCCGAGGGTCGGTTTGTGGTTCAGGTACCCTCGAACGCGGGGTGTGTGGCGTCGGCAGTCATGCGGATCTTCTCGACCGATGAGCCCGCATGGACCCCCATGTACTGCGAAGCCGAGGTGAGCGAGTGGACGGTGGGGTATGATATGCTGCTGCCCGAAACCTATGTGCTGTGGGAGACACGTGAGGCGATAGCGCGAGCGGATCGGCCGGGGGATGATGAACGCGGTACGGTGACATTTGAAGGCGGATTGCAGGTGGACATACGACCCTCTGCGCTAGCGCTCGGCACAGACACGTACGATGTTTTGCGAGCCAGAGCGCTGGACCCCGGCTCGGACGGGCTCTGCTTTTTACCCGCAGAAGGCCCTGAGCTACTGGGCCTTTGGGGCTTCGGACCCGAATCCAACGTCAACGACGAGCTGTTTCCGATTCGCATTCCCAACACCGCGAATCTGGCTCCCGCGACGGCGATAGACCTCTTTGTGCTGGGCGGGCTGGGCACGACAACGACCCGGTTTGGCGGCGGGGTTGAAGAAGGTCGCTGGGAGCGATTCGGAGGTGGTACCGTCGATGAAACCGGAGAGTTTATTGTGTCGGACCAGGGCATGCCCGCCTTCACGTGGTTTGGTTATGCGGCATCGGAGGTGGCGCCAGACTAGCCACTTGTCGCAGGAAACGACGCCGCATGACGTGCTCAGGCGCTACGCGCTTTCCATATGCTGGCGCATGCCCACAACACGGGTAACCGAGTGCGGAGTGCAGGCAGATGCCGTTGGATGATGAGGGAAGAGTCACGCCGGATGATGTAAAGCGTGTGACTCGTGCAAAGCAGAGGCGGAACGGCCTTCCGAAGCGGCGACGCGTCGGGATCCGTTAAGGAGCGCTCAGCGTCAGGTTATAGACGCCGCTGGCGTTGCGGTAGCCATATACCATGAGGGTGGCAGGGCCGGAGTACGAGAACTCTTCCACGTCATTGGTGGTGTCGGAGCCAATGGCTGTTCCGGACTCATCGGCGAGGGGCCGGTCATTCTCGACGTCCCAGACGTACATGTCGAGGTCACCGTCGGCATGAGTGAACTCGAGTCGTGCAGTCCACTCGCCCGCCTCTTCGATCTTGTAGTAGTCGGGGTTGGCGTCGCAGACACCGCCGTCAATTTCGTCGCCGGGCGCGAGTACCGGTGCCGTGTCAGGACGGTTGTTATCGCCTTCAGACGCCTCTTCGTCCTCGGGACCGCAGGCGAGCTCCAGCTCGGGGACAATGGTCGGTGGCCCAGGGGAGGACCAGTCAGCCTCGGGGTCCATCGCGATTTCGACGAACGGCAGGTAGTAGTTGCTGCGCGAGCTGTCGGCGATCACGGTCATGTCGTCACGACGCACCACCAGCGTTGTGGGGAAGGCCTGAATGATGCGCTGCGATCCGAGCGCGTTGGGGTCATAGTTGTCGGCGTCTCCGACCCGGTAGCCCTGGCTGCGCGTCACGTAGTCCGAGATGTGGTTCTGAGCACCCTCGGTATTGATCGGTCCACCGCTGGCATTCTGCACCTCGGCGAACACCACAAGCGCACCTTCCTCTTCCAGCTGCTCACCCAGTCGGTCGATGTACTCCATCATGCCAGGGCAATAGGGGCACCACACGGTTGTGACCACAAAGATAAGCGTGTCGTACTGGTCGAACGCATCCGAGCAGTGGAACTCATAAAGGTCGAAGCCTTCTTCGACGAGCTCGTCACCCAGATAGGCAACATCCCACGACATGTCTGGCACAACGCCACCGAACTCAACGCGCCCGTTGCTCGGCGGGTACACGCAGACTTCCGGGGTGGTCGAAGCATCCTCACCGGGTGTCGTACCACCGGAGCTGTCCTGCTCGGTGCTGGAGCCCGTGTCAGGAGTGGGCTGAGCACCGTTGTCAGACTCCTCGCTGGAGCACGCTGAGACAACCGCGCCGAGCAAACACGCAAAGAGGAAAGATGAGCGCTTCATGACTACTCCAGAGAAATTTACGACTGCCACAGGTTGAACGCGCCGATATACCGCACGCTGACACTTCACATGACAACACGATGGCACTGTAACGACGGTGACTCTTTTTGCCAGAAAGAAATTGCAGCGACAGCATGCTGCTTCCACATTTTGACGCGGCGCAACACGGCGTTTGTGCAAACAAACCAGATCACCCACCTGCACCGCACTTTTGTTGCGCAAGCCACCACGAACCTCGCTATAACGTACGCTGGGCGCTGTCTGCCCGCTCACTCTGGTCGCTCCCCGGATTCTGCCCATGCGCTCCCGTCCGCTGGCATCTTCACTCCCCCTCTGGCGTGCTCTGCCCTGCGCGGAGTGCGTCTGCCTTGCACTCCTGCTTTCGGCCTGCGGCGATGACGCGACAGATACCAGCGCCGACACGGGCGTGACGGGTGATACATCCGTCGCGGACGGTTCTTTCACGCCGTCCGGGTACCCTGCT
>JAGWVZ010000304.1 GCA_018970625.1 Myxococcales bacterium
CCGGCGGCCAGATAGATCTGATCGAAGTGGGCGCCATCGGCAAAGTGAAGCGTCTGGGCCTGTTGCCAGTCGCCTGCGACCTCTTCGGCGGTGAACAGGGTAATCGGAGCAAACTGAGAGGCGTAGCGAGCGAGCACGTCCGGGTTGGTGGGCCGGTAATGATGTCGCGCGGCCATTTCCTGTGCTTCGGGTTCGTAAAGCGAGGCGAGGTAACGCTGGGAGATTTCGCGGGTTCCATGCGCGTCCGCGTTCGGACCGACAATCGCGATCGGCGGTCGTGCGAGAATGCTGACGCTGGGCATCACGATTTCGAAGTTTGCATCGGGCATCTCGGCCTTCAGCAGCCATGCCTCGTTTTCCCAGGTCAGCAGAACGTCGCCGATGTTGTTGCGCGCGAACGTGGTGGAAGACCCGCGCGCGCCGGAGTCCAGAACGGGTACATGGCGATACAGGTCTGATACGAACTGCAGCGCCGTTTCGGGACTGCCGCCCTGCTGCCGAAGGGCGTAGCCCCAGGCAGCCAGATAGATCCAGCGGGCACCGCCGGATGTTTTCGGATTGGGTGCGATGACTTCGATGCCGTCCCGAATGAGGTCGGACCAGTCGCGAATGCCCTCCGGGTTGCCCTGTCGAACCAGAAACACGATGGTGGACGTATAGGGTGCAGCGCCGTCGGGAAACTGTGTCTCCCAGTCGGCGGCGGCGAGACCGCCGTTGTCGACGAGGGCCTGAATGTCGGAGGGCACGGCGAGGGTGACGACATCGGCCTGCAGTCCGTCGATGACGGCGCGCGCCTGACGTCCTGAGCCGCCGTGGGACATGCGAATGGCGACAGGGCGACCGAATTCCTGCTGAAGTCGGGGTGTGACCCAGGCGTTGTACTCGTCGTAAAACTCGCGGGTGGGGTCGTAGCTGACGTTCAGGAGCTCGATTGGACCGTTCGGGTCACTGCCAGCGGATCGGGTGCAGCCGGGCAGGGTCGCGACGGCGACACCGAGCAGCAGGGTTGCGAGCCAGCGTGTGCAGCCGACAAAGGAGGCGCGGAAGATTGTCACGAGGGTCACCGGGAGACAGCGCAACAAGGGCGGTTGCGGGAGTAAAGAGCGTGCGTGCGAATGCCCCCGCAGCGAAACCCGTGCCACTTCGCGGCGGTGGGCGAGTGGTGGCCGCAGCTCATTGATTTCGTGCAAGGAATGCGGCGAGGCGCGCAGGGTTGGTACCCGCCGGGGCGGCGCTTTGCCCGCGACATGCAACGGGGCCGTGAAATGTGGTGGCGGGTGGGCCGTGAAATGTCGCGGGTTCGTGATTCCGGCGCAGGCCGTGAAATATCGCGGCTTCCTGTGTCGCTTTGGCCGTGATATATCGCGGCCGCGAGTGGTCGTTTTGGCGGTTCATTCGCGCAGTGTGGCGTCGCGCCACGAGTTTTTGCAGTAGACCGCCGGATGGCACGGGTCGTGCGAGGCGCTGCCGGCGCACACCATCGCAGGAATCCGAACGATCGCAGGAAGGCAGCAAGCAATGTCACTGGAATCAACGCTCTGGCAGGCCACAGGACGGCATCTGGATCTGGAAGAGTTTCTGGCTGCTGCCGGGCCGATGTTGTGTGAACACCTGCCGGTACGGGCGGTTTACGTGCGGCGTTTTGACGGTGCGGAGAACCGGGTGCGGACGGCGGCGGCGCATGGCCCGGACGCTGATCGCTGGACGGGTCGCCTGCGGAGTGACCTTCTGGCGGCGGACCTTCAGGCGCTGGCCGCGTGGTGTCTGACGGACGCGGTGCTGGACCGGCAGTCAAACCGCGACGTGCCAGCCGACGCGATCGCCTCGCCGCTGGCCTATGGACCGCTGCTGGCGGTGCCGTTGCATGACGAGAGCCAGCCGCTGGGGTTTGTGGTTTTTGCGGGCGACGATACCGATCTGCTGGGCGCAGAGTCTCGGGACCGGATTGCGGGTTTGCGTGAGCCATTCACGACCGCGCTGAAAAATGACGGCCGTCTGCGGGAGCTAAAGCGGCTTCGCGAGGCCGCGGAGGCCGATAACAGGGCGTTGCTGAACCGGCTGGAGCGTCACGACATCGCCGAGGCGGTGATCGGCGAGGAGAGCGGTCTGCGTGAGGTGATGCGCCAGGTGGAGCAGGTGGCGTCGAGCGATGTGCCGGTGTTGATTCTGGGCGAGACGGGGAGCGGCAAAGAGGTCATTGCCCGGCGGATTCACGAGATGTCTCGTCGAGGCGCGGGTCCGATTGTGCGGGTGAACTGCGGCGCGATACCGGGTGAGCTGATCGACGCGGAGCTGTTCGGGCACGAGCGCGGCAGCTTCACGGGTGCCGTGGCGTTGCGCAAGGGCTGGTTTGAGCGCGCGGATGGCGGCACGCTGATGCTGGACGAGGTGGGTGAGCTGCCCGCTGCGGCGCAGGTGCGTCTGTTGCGCGTGCTGCAGGACGGGACGTTCTTTCGCGTGGGCGCTCAGCAGCCGATTTCTGTGGATGTACGGGTGGTTGCGGCGACGCACCGGGATTTGCCAACGATGGTCGCGCAGGGGTTGTTTCGGGAGGACCTGTGGTACCGGCTGAGCGTGTTCCCGATTCGTCTGCCGCCCCTGCGGGAGCGAATCGCGGACATTGGTCCGCTGGCGCGGCACTTCGCTGCGCGGACGGGTCGTCGTATGGGTGGCATGCCGCTGCCGCTGACGGCCGAGGATCTTTCGATTCTGTGTTCGTACCACTGGCCGGGCAATGCGCGTGAGCTGGCGGCGGTGATCGAGCGCGCTGCGATTCTGGGGGATGGGCGTCACCTGGAGGTGGCGGCGGCGCTGGGCATGGCGCGAGTGCGCCCCGCCGATCTGGCGATGGCGGCTGTTTCGGGGGGTTATGCCGAGGTTTCCGCCGCCCTGCCATCGTCGCCGGGGTTCCGGCAACCGGTGTACAGCGGGGGCAGCGCGACGAGCGCGGTGCCATTGGCGGGGGGAGCGGGCGCGTTTCAGGGGGGGCACCCGGTGGTGCGACCGAGTCATCCGGGGGGGCTGCCGGGAGGGGGCGGCTGGGCGGACGAGGGTTCGGCAGAGAAGGCGGGCCGTGTGGAGGCGACGAGTCTGGAGACCGCGATGGCGCGTCACATTGAGGGAGCGCTGGCGGCGACCGGTGGATTGATCGAGGGGCCATCGGGCGCTGCGGCGCGGCTGGGCATGAACCCGTCGACGTTGCGAAGCCGGATGCGGAAGCTTGGGATTCGGTGGGAAGATTTTCGTCCGCGGCGTCCGGTGTACTGAGACGACCGGTGTGTCAGTTCGGGTGCAGCGGGTGCAAACGGAGTATGGACACCCCGGGAGTGTCGTGGTACGCCCCGCGTCCGATTCTATTTGGCCCAGGGTATCAGAGATTATGCTCATCGATCTTCACGCGTATTCGCGCCCCACTGGTGGGCTTCCGCTGGACGAACTGGTTGCTGCCTCGAAGGCTCGGGGCATCGACGGGATTGTGGTGGCTGACCGTCACGCGTCGGCGGCTACGGCGCAGGCCGCAGCAGGTTTGTCGACGGACAGCTTCAAGGTGTTCGTCGGCGTGGAGCTGGAGACCCGCTCTGGCGATGTGATCGCGATTGTCCCGAAGCTGGACCCGTTCTTCACGCGTGAAGAGTGGAAGCAGCTGTCGACGCTCGAGAAGCCCTCGGTGGATGAGGTGGTGGAGCTGGTGGTGGCCGAGGGCGGCGTGGTGTTGCTTTGTCAGCCCTACGACCGCAATCGTCCGGGTTCTCCGCGTGACCGCATGTTCGCCCTGAGGGGGCTGAGCGCGGTGGAAGTGGGTACCGATTCGACGGATCTTCGCAGCGTTCGCACGACGGTGGAGTCGGTGAAGGCGAGTGGTCTGCCGGGATTTGGTGGTTCGGCTCGCAAGGCGCGTGCGCGCACCGAGAGCCAGTGGCTGACGCTTTTTTCGCAGCCGGTGCGCGACCAGGAGACGCTGGTGAACGCGCTTCGGGACGGTAACTTCTGGTCGATCGAGCTTCGTGACGGTCGCCCGCGCGAGGAGCGCCCGCGCGACGATCGTGGCCCGCGTGGAGACGACCGTGGTCCGCGCCGCGACGACCGTGGTGGGCGGGATGACCGAGGCCCGCGCCGCGATGACCGTGGCCCGCGTGGAGATGACCGTGGCCCGCGCCGCGATGACCGTGGCCCGCGCGATGACCGAGGCCCGCGCGACGACCGAGGCCCGCGCGACGACCGTGGCCCGCGCCGTGAGGATCGTCCGCGTCATGAGGATCGCCCGCGTCACGAGGATCGTCCGCGTCGCGAAGAAGCACCAGCCGAGGTGGTTGCACCCGAGGTGCAGGCTCCTGCGGTGGTAGAGCCCGTGGTTGCAGTGGTCGAGGCGGTGCCCGCCGTTGTGGAGGCTCGTCCGAAGTCGGATGAGCGTCGTCCTTCGGGTCGTCGTGGCGGCGCGCCTGCAGCGCCCGCCGAGGTGGCGCCCGCCGTGGTGGCCCCTTCGGTGGAGTCCGGGGAAGGCGACGACGGGGATGATGCAGCCGAGGAGGCAGGCGCAGGCGCTGGAGGCAGCGCTGATGGCCGCCGTCGCCGTCGCCGTCGTCGCGGAAATAGCGGAAACGGCGCGCCCAAGGCTTGAACCCCGCGTTGCCCGTCTTACACTGCCGGCGGTCTGCGGCTGGCAATTTGTGCCAGCACTTTCGCTGGCTGACTGATCCCCGTCGAGGGAAGCGTCAATGACGACCGAATCCGTTCATCAGGACACCGCTGCGTCGTACTCGTTCGACGCGGGCACTGAAGCCCGGTTTCAGGATATCCTGTCGCGGTATCCGAATCTGCGGGCTGCACTTCTGCCGTCGCTGTACCTGATTCAGGAGGTCAGCGGCTATCTGTCGCCGGCGTCGCTGGAGTACATCGCGGGTCGTCTGGAGCTTCCTGCCGGCAAAGTGCTTCAGGTGGCGACGTTCTACACGATGTTTCACAAGAAGCCGGCTGGCCGTCACCACATTGAAGTGTGTACCAGCGT
>JAGWVZ010000305.1 GCA_018970625.1 Myxococcales bacterium
CCACCTGCCTGACGTGCGTCGCGCAGGGACTGCTGCGGTGCGGAGCCATCGGGTGCGCCGGTTCGCTGCAGGCGGCGCGTGAGTGCATTACGCCCTGCGTCGTCGGAGCCAATGCTTTCGACGGGCCCATTGGAGCCTGCATGCGCGACACCTGTCCCGTCGTGTGGACCGAACTCACCGAGTGCCTGGACCCGTTCGTTGCCGACGAAGCCTGTGCTGCGGCGCTTGTTGCCTGCGGACTGTAGCGCCGGACAGACCCGCCAAACCCCTCGCGGGTATCCGCAGGCAGGCGTTTATCGGGTGGTACACCAGACGGGCCTGAATCGTGCCTGGTCACAGGGGGTCGCTCTTCTGCGTGCCACCCACAACCCACCGCCACGTGAGAAGTCGTACGTTTCAGGTCCGTTGCGGCGTGTGAGTTAACATCAGGGCATCGCCATGCACATGGAATGCACTCACCCCGTCGCCTACGGCGATCCTCGAATCGACGGGCAGCTCCCCGGACGCTGGCAGGCACGGGGCGACGCACCCAATACCCTCGGCAGGCATCCAAGGCGCACCTGTACCGCAACGCGCCGCATGCATCCGAATCCCGATTCGGCAAGACACTGCGGCCGTGTCCTGTTAGGCGATCCCTTCAATCTCTCAGTCCATCAGGAAGTGTCATGCCCGCACCGATCTACACAATCCCCGTCCAGACCATTGCACAGGAGACCACTACGCTGGCACAGTGGTCGGGCCAGGTGATGCTTGTGGTCAATACGGCCAGCGGCTGTGGATTTACGCCACAGTTTGCGGGACTCGAAGCCCTGTACCGAAAATACCGGCACCAGGGATTTGTGGTTCTGGGTTTTCCATGCAATCAGTTTGCCGGCCAGGAACCTCTGAACGAGTCGGAAATTCAGTCATTCTGCAGCCTGAATTACGACGTCACATTTCCGATGTTCAGCCGTGTGGACGTAAATGGCAAAGGCGAGCACGCGCTTTTCTCGGTGCTGAAAAAGAACGCCCCCGGGTTTCTTGGCTCAAAAATCATCAAGTGGAATTTCACCAAATTTCTCGTCGATCGAAATGGTAACGTAACAGGGCGCTTTGGTCCGCAGACAACTCCCGAGGCGCTCGAAAAGGATATTGAGAAGCTGTTGGCGTAACGCAGAATGAGCGCTGGAAAGCGTGCGAGAACAGACGGCAGACCGCAGACAGGAAATTGCGTCTCCTGTATGTTCTGCGCAGTTCTCGATGGACAAAACCTGCGTGGGCAGGAACACTGAGCGCTCAGTACCTTCGCACAGGTCATGTGAATGAAGTCCGCCGCTTTGTGTCTTCCCGGAACCTCGCGCATCGTCGCGCTCGCAATGCTGACGGCAGCATCGCTTGTGGCGTGTACCGAACAGGGCGACAATTCACTCACCCCGGATACCCGGACACCCGGTGACGCGCCCGATGGCGCCCTTCAGGACGTGGATGCGTCTTCGGACGTTGGCAACGACGGGAGTGCGGCACCCGGACCCAATGACTGCACCGGCGCGGGCACCGACGCCGCCACCGCGCGCTGTCTGCGCCCCACGCAGACACCCGAATACTACGTGGAACAGGCACTCAAGTACTTTGACACGCTCGACACCGACGCCGACCCGCTCTCGATCCCCAACTACGCGGACTGGGTGGCGCGCTGGGAGTGGCCGCCATGGCTACTTCTGACAGGCATTGGTGCCGTCGACATGAAGGAGATCTCGGATTCGTTGCGCAGGCTGGACCCCTCCACAGTACCGTTTCGCGATTGCCGGTTCTTCGATGAACAACCATTCGCGCGATGTTATGTGTCCTTCGAATACGAAGAGGGCCCTTGCCCTATTTACGAAGAGTTCATCTTCAACGACGCCGGCGAAATGACGTTCATTGAGGCATGGTCAGACATCGACGGGCTGCGCCCCACGTCGGAGGCTGACCGCTGGGGAGAGGCCGCCGATTTTCCCCGCCTGGGCACGCGCATCCCCGGTCTGGGCCGCTCAGATGGACAGTATGTTCTCACCAGCGAGCCCATGCGACTGGCTGCCGAGCGCGACGCCGAGATCGCCGACTTTGTGCGACGCGGGCTCGATTTCTGGCCCACCTGGATCGAGGAGTTCCAGAGCGCCGGCGACGACTTTTTTGCGGTCGGATGCGGCTGGAATTGAGCTCGTCGGCCTAATCACCTCGCCGGCACCTGAGGTCGGGCGGTGCAGTTTGCCTGCTGAGAATCGACGTGGACGCCGGCTGGCGGGTCCCAGCGTCTGTGGTGTTTGAAAAGTCTGGGACAGCGTTGACACAATCCTGAATTCCGACCAGACGAACGCCACGGAGATCCGTTCGCACTCACACCCTGTCTGGTCATGTTATTCCGCCCTGCGCTGCTTCGTTCGTCACCCCCGGCCGCGCGCACCCTCTCCGTGCTCGCCCTGCTCTCGCTGGTAGCCTGTCCGCTGCTCACAGCCTGTGCACAGTCACAGGTCGCCGAATCCGATGCCGAGGTCGACGACAACGAGAGCGACGGACGCCGCGATACGGGCAACAACGATAACGACGACGACGTATCAGACCCCGGTGATGCCACGACTCCGTCCGATGCGCGCGCAGATGACGCCGACACCGGTGGCGGTGACGATGCGCTGGCCGATACGAGTGTGGAGACCGATGCAGACATCGATGCATCGATTCCAGACGCCGCCAGCGATGTTGCAGCTGATACGGCCACCGATGCACCCACCGACACGCTGCTTCCAGACTCGGGCGACACCACCGACGCTGGCATCAGCACACCAGACGCGACAACGGATGCCTCGACGGACACCGCCACCGACACCGTCAGCGCAGAGAACTGCAGCAACGGCGTCGATGATGACGCAGACACCGCGACCGACTGCGACGACCTGGATTGTTTGCTCGCGCCTGCCTGCGAGATCGATCCGCCGGTCGCAGCGGGTACCTGCGCCGATCCCGTGATCGCCGTGTCGGGCACCCAGCGAGCGGTACCCGCCGTAGACCAGCAGGAAGCGTCATGCCTGAGCATCACGCAAAACGAGGTGGTCTTTGCATTTACGCCGCCGACAACCGGTTCATGGTGTCTGAGTACGCGCGGCGGTGCCTCCACCGACACCATCCTGTCGGTGCGAACATCATGCGGTAACCAGAGCACAGAACTATTCTGCAATGACGAAGCCGTGTTGGAGAATGACACCCGGTTCGAGCAGCGCACGGTTCCCCTGACCGCTGGCACTCGCGTCTTCGTGATTGTGGACACCTACGCCAGTGCTCCACCGTCGGGCCCCACACCCGAGGTACAACTGCAAATCACGCCCGGCGCATGCGGCGGGAGCGGAGGCCTTGTCGAAGACCTCGGCATCATCGACTGCACCGACTCACTCAACGATATTGCTCCCGCAGACCTCGTAGGCACCACGTTACGAGCTACCTGCCCCAACGACTGCTTCCCGGAAATCTATTTTGTCATCGGCAGCGACCCGTACCGCGACTCATCGTGGGTATGCCCGGCCGCACGGCATGCAGGGGCGACCACACTCGCAGGTGGTCCGGTCTTGATCACCATTGTTGATCCTCTGGCCAGTTATGCCGGAAGTACACGCAACGGCGTCAGCACCGATGGCTCTCCTATCGCTGGCGAACGCGCCTTTACCGTCGAGTCCGCGCCGTAACCGACAGAAGGTCGATTTGACCAGCGCGGGTCGCAAACGGCGGGACAAAACGAGCGTAGCCAAAGGCAGAAAGTGATGGGCACCGGGTCGTTTCGCCGAAATGGGTGGCTTGCTGCCAGCATGCAGCAACACAGGCTGCTTTTTCCTCGAAAACGACTCGAAACACCCCTGGTGCCCGCTCGGTACCCGCTGCCGTGTACGGGTTGGTATCCAGAAACCAGACGACTCCATCGTCGTATCCCTTGCCAGGAGTTCGCCAGAAGGAGACGCCTGTCAGGACGACCAGCAGGGCCATCTGAACACTCACAGGCCGGCGAAAAAGAAAGAGTCGCAGAGAAGGCCAGTTCAGATAAACCTGCTCTTCTATTTCAGGCGACCGCATGTGAAATAGCGGCTCGGTCCTGGATTCAACAAAATACTCGCCGTTCAGAAGCAAAACTACATTCTGTATTCAAACAAACCGGCGCTGAATTTGCCATGCATTAGGCGTGCAGCTTCGGCATCCGTTGCAGAATATCGCAGCCGAAACCACTTCTTGCAGATTGCAACCACGAGCCTCCCGGACTCGTGTCGGCCTGCGGGCCGAACGCCGACTCCTTGCGCTACCACCACAAAGCGCGTTACAAGCCACGTTCCCACAGTACATGCACTACGAAGGAATTCACCGCGCAGTGAAACATCATTCGGACGCAGGGCTGTTCAGACCTCGTTCAAAAACATCACGTTGCATGTCATCACGTGGCTGTGCAACGCGGCTCTCATGTGGTCCCTTGTCATGCCCGTTACCCGGCGCCATCTCGTCTCCATTCTCGGCAGCCTCCCGCTTGCTGCCTGTGTCGCCCCTGAGCCATCGCCCACCGGAGTTCTCGTGGCAAACTCTTCCGCACCGACTTCCGTCACTCCTTCCCGGACGCGCATGCCTGTGGTTTTCCTGCCCCATGGCGGAGGGCCCTGGCCGTTTATGGATCTGGATCGATTGGGCATGGCGGGTTCCTACACACACATGGAGCAGTATCTGCGGCAGCTCAATATGGTTCCACCTGCTCCCGCACGCGCTGTACTGCTTATTTCAGCCCACTGGGAGGCGGCAAACCCCACGGTCATGGGCGCACCGTCACCACCCATGCTCTACGACTACAGTGGGTTTCCGGCGGAAACCTATCAGGTACAATGGCCTGCCCCCGGCGCACCCGAGGTGGCCGAGCGCACCCGGGAACTACTCGAAGGCGCAGGTATTATGAGCGCAATGGACCTGCTTCGTGGGTTTGACCACGGCACCTTCGTCCCCATGAAACTCGCCTATCCCCAGGCCG
>JAGWVZ010000306.1 GCA_018970625.1 Myxococcales bacterium
CATCCAGAACAGGGCACCAGGGCCGCCAAAGCTGATCGCCAGCGCAACGCCACCAATGTTTCCCAAGCCGACGGTGCCTGAAAGTGCCGCCGACAGCGCCTGAAAGTGGGAGATCGCGCCCGGGTGGTCCGGGTCATCGTACTTGCCTGTCAGGACGGCCACGCCATGAGTCAGGGCGAACCACTGACTGAATTTCGTCGTCAGGGTAAAGATGACGCCCGCTGCCAGAAGGGCATAGAGCGTGAATGGGCTCCAGAGATACCCGCTGAACACTCCCAGTAAATCCATCACAGCATGACTCCCGGTCCTGACAATTATGAGCGTGCCCGTATTTAGTCCGTGATCGTGCTGTATGTCCAACGGAACGAAATATGCTACGGGGCACTTCCGGGTATGCACACACCGGTGATGCATGGAACAACGGTAGGCTGCCACAACGTAACGGGTCTTACATGAGCAACGGTAAACGCGCCCACTGGGGCTCGCGGCTAGGCTTTATCCTTGCCGCATCGGGCTCGGCGATAGGTCTCGGGAACATCGTTTTCTTTAGCGCCAGCGCCTACCGCGGCGGCGGGGGCGCATTCTACGTTCCCTACCTGATTGCGCTTTTTGTGGTTGGGCTGCCTGTGCTGGCCGCGGAGTTCGGGCTGGGTAGGGCCGCAGGTGGGGCATTTCCGCAGGCGCTCGGAAAGTACGCTGGCAGGACGGGCGAGTTCTTTGGCTGGTGGGGTATCGCCAACGCGCTCTCCATCACCATGTACTACATCAGCCTGCTGGCCTGGGTCACCGGCATGGGAGTCCTCTCGTTAACGGGAACACTCTGGGAACCCACGGCTGCTGTCCCCGCCTTTGATGTGCCGGGGCAGACCATGGACAACCCGGCAGGGTCATTCTTTGCGATGATTTCTGGCAACCATGTGCTGTACGCGGTCTTGTTTGTCTGGGCGCTGAACGTGCTCCTTACGCTGCGAGGCACCCAGTCGATCGAGCGCGCAGTGACCTGGATGATGCCGACCCTGTGGTTGGTGATGGCATTGCTGGCCGTCGGTGGCCTGATGCTGCCCGGAGGAACAGACGGGCTCTGGATGCTGGTCACCCCCGATTTTTCGGCGCTATCGAACTTTGATGTCTGGAAGGGAGCGTTCAGTCAGATTTTCTTCACGCTCTCACTTGGGTTTGGTGTGATGTCAGCGTACTCCAGCTATCTGCCTCCCGACTCGGACGATGTGGCGAATTCGTCAGCGGTCGCTGGGCTTAACTGCCTGTTTGAGTTGATAGCCGGCATCGCCGTGTTCGCCATACTCGCTTCGTTCGCGCTCACGCCAAAGGCAAGCACACTGGCGATGATGTTCTTTATTGTCCCCAAGGGCATCGCCTTGCTGCCGTTCGGCGTGGTCGCGTTGGGCACCCTGTTCTTTGCGCTGTTGTTGCTCGCCGGAGTCACGAGCTCCATCTCACTGATTGAAGCGGCGGTCTCTGCGATTATCGACAAATTCGGTTATCGACGCGAGCGTGTCGTAGGAGCGATCGCGTTCGCCGGCTTTCTGGGGAGCTGCCTGTTTGCCTTACCCACGGTAATCGACCCCGGTCTGGAAGCCGCCGGCACCGTCGGTCTGAGTCTTCTGGACTATGTGGACCACTACGCGAATGGCTACGGACTCATGCTGGTTGGGCTCGTGGAGTGCATCATCATGGGGTGGTTCTTACCGGTGGAGTCTCTCATGGAGCTCATGAACCGGACGTCGAAGCTCCGGCTGGGCACGACGTTCGCCATTTTGATTCGATACGTGGTGCCGCTGGTCCTGGCGACGCTGCTGATTGCGGGTGCGGTGAACGAAGTTCGTTCAGGGGTGTTGTATGGCACAAATCCAACGCTGGCGTCAGGGTTGGCTGCGCTGTTGCCGATGCTGGCACTTGCGGGGTGGCTTCTGTTTACGTGTGGCCTGGCCGCTCTACTGACGTTAGCACGTGGCTCACGCAGCAAAGATGAGGTGGTATGAGCTTAACATCCGCTGGACTTCGCATTTGCAAGACCGTGGGCTTCACGATCGCGCTGCCAGCCCTCGCGTCGGCTGATGTGCACGTGTCACCCGAAAGGCCGATGGAAGGTCAGACCATCACGTTCACCACGACCGAAGGTCCGGAAGTCGAAGGCAGCGGCACGGCGACCTATGCACCGGGTACACTGGTAAGCCGCACGGAGCCGTTCGTGGACTCACACCCGGCTGTCGGCCTGCAGTGGACCCCGGACAGGCCAGGTCTCTGGGAGTTGTCCTGGGGTGACACGACAAAGACGGTCGTCGTGGGTCGCCGCTCGATTCCAGTCTCCGGGCTGCTGGTCCTTCTGGTCGCAGCATCGTCGCTTGTAGGTCTGTCGGTCTGGGGGCTTCTAAGAAAGTCCTGACCTACCAGCGTACGGTCTCGACGATCCACGAGAAACGCAACCAGACCACCGATTGCGTTGGATAGTCAACGAAGCGGGGCAGGGCGGCATGCCATTCCAACTGGAGACCTACGGCCCACTGTCGGCGTGGTCGCCAGTCGATTCCCACGGCCCCTCGGGCGGCTGGCATGATACCGCCCGGCGCGGCGATCAAACCGGGAGCAAGCGACACATAAGGGATGATCTCCAGCACATCGATGTTGAACGACGGGCCGAGAAATGCGCCAAGTCGCGCCCCCTGCCGGCTTTCATCTGTGCCAGTCCCGTACAGGCCGGCGATACCCACGACCGCGCCTACGCTCCAGCTTGGGTTGAGTCCGTAGAATGCGGAAAGTTGTGCGCCCGGCCCGCGCGGAGTCGATGCAAACGAGGGCGAGGCGTTGAACGTGGGACCTGCTCCGACGTGCAATTCTCCCTGTCCCGCCTGCGCGTGCGCGTCGCTGACGACGAATCCCGACGTTGTGGCCGCCACAAAGGACCACAGCGCGTACAGGTACCCACGAGCCGACGACAGGAATCGGGGCGTACCGCCGCCCTGAAGAGCCGTTGGCAAGGTGGTGCGCATCCGTTTCAGCGACGCCCCAGCATGCTCTGCGTCTGCAAAAGGAGCTGCTCGACCTCCGTG
Organism: Myxococcales bacterium; assembly: GCA_018970625.1. The sequence goes on from JAGWVZ010000306.1 coordinate 3,069, forward strand.
CGGTCAAGTCCGGGCAGGCGAGCCAGAATGGCTGCCAGGCTAGACCGTCCAGCTAGCCCTTGTTCGGACGACTGAACGATGATGGTGCCCTGCCCAACGAAGTCGAGTTGCTGTTCCTCGCCGGATGCCGTCATGCCTGTCATGGCTCCCATCATGCCGACGATTCCTCGGACATAGCCGTGGTCATACCGATAGCTTGGGCTGGGCATATCCGCCCAGCCGAGCACGGAGTCAGGATCGCACCGGCACGGCGGCTCCAGAAACACAGCGGGTCCATTGGAGCTGGCGAGCAGTTGACCGGTGCCCAGCAGCGTCATGAATCCATCGACTGTGGAGACCTGGCACCGGAGCGTCGGAGCGAAAGCGAGGATGTGAGGCGCCCGTATTGTAAACGTCGCATTTTCAACATTGTACGAGGCAATGTTGTTGCCGTTGTCGCCCAGGATGAGTTTTCCATGTCCAGTGACCCGGACAAAGTCCTGCAGCGTATTGGGCGCGTTGAGGGCGTTGAGCAACATGCCGGAGACGGTCCCCGTGGCGAGCGACTCGAACTGCAGCCGCCCGTAGTAGGCAATCATTTTGCCTTTGCGGATGATCATCTCGCCGCGAACCTCGACCGAATAGGCATACGGGTTGAGGTTGTCGTCCGAAGGCAGGCTCTGCGGGGTGAAAACGGTGGACATGGATTACCTCTCGGAAGCCTGAATGAAGACGGTGCCGACGCCTTGAAAACGCAGCTGGTAGGACTCTCCGGATGTCTGACCGAGGAGCGACTTCCAGCTGACATCGGTGTGAATGTTGGACGTCAGCTGCCCGCGGTGTCCGACGTAGGCCTGCGGATCAACGAACACGGGTCGATCGGCGCGCACATCCAGCCCGATCAGCTTGCCGTCGGAGAGCACCGCTACTTCGCCGGTCCCTCCGAACGTGCTGGTGAAGAGGCCTTGTCCGGTCGCCATCCCGGAGACGAATGACGACACCCCCCCGTTTCCGAGAAAGCTGGTGCCGGCGTTGAGTCGCGTATCGAAGGCGAGGACAGACGAGCCCTCGACGTAGAGCGTGTCGTTCTGGAGCGGGATGATGGTCGCGTGCAGTCCGTCGCAGGCGTAGTAGACGGTGCCTGTGCCCTGGGCGGCCATCATCCTGATCCCCTCGTTGGTGACCTGTCGCATGGCCAGCGCCTGCACACCGCTGCCGGCGAGGAACGCACGCTGAAACGAGACCTCGCCCGAAAACGCGACCATGGCGCCGACGCGCGCGAATGCGACCTCATTGGCGAGTGTCACCCGAATCATCTTCGCATTTTCCTGTTCGTATCTTGGCATAGGGCCTCCTTCCTGTCAGCGCTCGCTCGGCTGGATGTACACGACACCCTGACCCGAGAACTTGAGTTGGTAGGATTCTCCAGACGAGTTGCCCGTCAAGGTGCGCCAGTTCACGTCCAGAACGAACTCCTGCGTGATATTCCCCACATAGCCGAGAAAGGCGTCCGGATCGACGAACAGAGGGTCTGAAGGCGTGACCTGAAGGCAGATGGCAGGTCCGTCCGAGACGATGGCCACCTGGCCCTGGCCCTCGACGGTGGTTGTGAAGAGTCCCTGCTGGGACGCTGCACCGCGGAGTCCCGCGAAAGCTGTACTTGTTCTCAGCGACTGGTCGAACGCGAGAAGGGAGTCCGATTCGATAAACATCTTCTGGCCCTGTAGCGGTATCACCGTGATGTCACGGGCTTCCAGCGCAAACCAGATGGTGCCCGAGCCCGCGCATGCCATCAGCGACATACGTTCGTTGGATACCGTTCGCTTGATGGCGCCAAACAAACCCTCGCCACCCAGAACGAGCTTCTCGAACTTTACGGAGCCGTCGTAGGCCACCATGGAACCTGCGACAGCGTTTACCTTTTCGTTCTGCAGGGTGACTTCCAGCAGATGCGAAT
>JAGWVZ010000307.1 GCA_018970625.1 Myxococcales bacterium
CGCATCCCTCGGACTCGCTGCTTTCCTGAGCGTCGCGCTGCTGTGGAGCACCCACCTGATTTACCGCGATGTCCCCGTCATTACAGAGGATTTCTCGCAGAAATCTGTCCTCCAGACCTGGCAGGCTGCTCGCACCAGCGACGAACCGCTGCTCACCGCCGGCGTCGATGAAAACGACACCAGCTATTACCTGTCCGATCCCTCCATCGTGCGACTCGCCAACATGTCTGACATGCGGCAGCGCTTCTGCGATGCACAGGACGCGCGGGTCTTTGTCGTGGTGCCAGCGCCGCGCCTGAGCGAGGCGTACTATCACGTTCGCCGCGAGCTCGGCGATGACAGCGACTGCGCGCCACAGCCGTTCTATGTGCTGTACGGCATTTCTGCACGTTATGCGCTGGTCTCCAATCAGCTGAACCCCGCGCGGAACGAACGCCACGAAGGCTTCCTCGCCGACAATATTTTCACCGAAGACACCATCCCCTGGCAGACCGAAGACACCGATGGCGCCGAACGACTGGCAGAACCCGTCGATGTCGATGGCAAGATCGAGCTCATCGGCGTCCAGATCGACCCCCGCAACGCCAACGGGCGCGGCGACGTCGACATCATCACCTACTGGCGCGTTCTGGAGTCGCCACCCAGCGGTTATCAGGCCTTCATTCACGCCGATTATGGCGGCAACCGGGTCAACGGCGACCACGAGATGGTGGGAGGGAACTTCCCCATGAACCACTGGATCCCGGGCGAAATCGTGCGAGACCACTTCACCATCAACGTCGGTTCGGCCGAAAAGTCAGGCGAATACACCGTCTTCTTCGGCTTCTTCCGAGGCGATGATCGACTCGCCGTCACCGGCGAACGCACCGCCAGCGACAACCGCATTCGACTCGGCACCTTCCGGGTGCGCTGACCCAGCGACGTCGCACTCAACGTCACTCGGGCAACGAAACAGGCTCGGTCTGCCCGGCGGGTTCTGCGTCCTCTTCCAGCACGTAGCGAATCCCGGTGGCGCTCGTCGCCAGAACGTGCAGACGAAGCGCGAGCGGACGCTCACCCGCCAGCCTCATGGCCGGGGTGTGCAACACCTGCTCCATCACCTGTTGCATGCTATCCACGAACGCGCGGCCCTCGATACTGGCCGACTGCCCCGAGCCGGTGGCCGTCACCAGCACCCCACCGCGCGTCTGCGCCAGCTGCCCCGAGCCAGACTCGCTGCTGGCAGAACAGGGTGCGTGCGAGAAACACCAACGGGTAATCGAGTACTCAAAACCACCTTCCGACATCGTCAGATAATCAACGGTAACCTCCTGATGTAACGACGGTGTTTCAGCGTGAAACGAACGCTCAATGACGCCGTTGGCGGCTGCATAACGCACCGCCGCTTCGGGTAGCCCCGGATGAATCAGCCATGTCACCTCCTCGCCTACCGCAGGCTCGGCACCCGCATCCACCCACGCGTGCCCTCCGGGTCGCAGGTTGCTCACCAGTCCGATCTCCAGAGCCTGCCCCGACAGCAGCGGGGTAAGACGCGTCGCGGTAAACCGCACTGCCAGTCGCCCCACCGCGAGTGGCTCCAGCACCCAGATGGGTTGCGCGGCGGTGAGCTGCGCCAGCTGACTCAGCAGCTCCTCACGCAACATTCCCTCAGCAAACTCCGACTCTGCGCGGTCCACCAGATCAATCCGCACCGCAAAATCGGTCAGGTCGCCTTCCGCCATGCTGAGCGCCAGTTGCACCGCGCCCCTGTCCGAGTTCAGGGCCAGTGGTGCCAGCACCTGCAGCGTTCCGTCCACGTCACCCGTTTCGTCAGACAGCGTGCGCTGCACCAGCACATTTCCCTCAATCGCGAATAACATCCGCAGCATCGGACGACCTTCGAGCCGCTCCATGGAAACATGCTGAAGCGCATAGCTGACCTGCAGACCGACCACCGGGTCCTCCGCCAGCCCGCCCATTCGCCGTTGCAGGCGCGCGGCGCGCAGGGGCGTGGCATCACCCAGCGCCTCGGCCATCCGGGCGATCGTTCGGGGTCCCAGAATGACGCGCGCGTGGTCGGCGGCGCCGCTGTCGGGCATCGTCCCTGCGCCAACATGCACCAGCTCATGCACAAGCCGCTCATGCCACTCACTCTGCAGTTTCAAACACTGCCCGCACGCACCCACCGCATGCGCCACACACAACGCCACGAACCATGCCGCAAACGCAACACTCCGGCGACGCAAGAACTGCAGGGTCCGTAACACCATGTGAGCAACCACTTCATCTTCGAGCCCGCAACCCCTCTCAACGAAACGCTTTTCAGGGCGGTGGACCGCCCCGTCAACGCGCTACTGAAGAGCTCGGACGCACGCCATCGGGCTGGTTGACCCGATACCCGGCCAACGGTAGTATCCCCGGGTCGACAAGTCACGCCTCGCAGACATTCATGCGGCGCGTCAGGACTCCCTCTCTGGATGGCCGCAGGACAGGCCATCACGCCCGCGGAGCGCAACATGATGGCTGGAATGGCACGGACAACGCTGCGTACAGGACTCGCCCTTTGCCTGACGATGACGGCGCTGACCGCGTGCAAAGACGAGGACTCCATCGCCGGTGTGGGTCGCCCGCTGATCACCGTTCTTCCCGACGAGGTGATTTTCTCGGAGGTCGCGATCGGCGACAGCCGGACGCAGACCGTCCTGGTAGAGAATCGCGGCAGCGGGACGCTGGTCGTCCGGGACTGGGAGCTCAGGGGTTCGCAGAGCGACGAGTTTGAGGTCATTGACCTGGACGACCTCGAGGTACCGGGCGGCGAATCGGCGACCTTTCGGATCCGCTACGCGCCGCTCGACGCCGCCATTGACTCGGGAACGCTCACCCTGTTCTCGAACGCAGTGGACAGCCCCGAAGTCGAGATTGAGATCAGCTCGCAGGGCCAGGCCGCACGCCTGCTGGCCGACCCCGGCGAGGTCAGCCTGCTGGCCGAAGAAGTCGGTGTGGTCGTGTCGCAGGATGTACTGCTGACCAACATCGGCAGCTCGACCATGCAGCTTGGTAATCTGCGGCTCGTCGCCAACACGGGCGACTTCTCGTTCGAACCCGCCGAGCCACCTTCGGAGCTTGAACCGGGTGCATCCACCACCATCACGGTCAGCTATGCGCCGTCCAACACCGGCACCGACTCCGACCAGCTGGCGCTGGACTGCGACGCGACCAACTGTGACAACGGACGCTTCTTCATTCCGATAAACGGTCTCGCCGAGGCTCCCCGGCTGCGACTGAGCCCCGGTGATGTTACCTTTGGAGCGACTCCGCAGAACCCGTCGCCTGTGCCAGAGCAGTTGCTGACCGCGACCAACGATGGCACGGGGGTGCTATCGATTGACGCGATCACGTGGATTCCCAACGCCACCGACACCAACCTCGAGTTCGCGATCGTCAGCGTGAATGGCGTGGCCTGGGACCCGGCGCGCACCGAGCCCTGGCTGCTGGGTTCGGGCGAATCCATGCCCATCGTGCTCTCGTACAACCCAACCGACGCGCAAGCCGATATTGAGCTGCTGGAGTTCCGCTCGAACGACCTGGACCTGCCGTCGCAGATCGTGCGCGTGGCCGGCCGGCTCTCTGCACCCCAGCTTGAAGTCGCCCCCGCCCTGCTGGACATGCCCCTGACAGCGCGCAACCGCACGTCGTCCCGGCAAGTGAGCATTCGGAACGCCGGCGCTGAACCGCTCGACCTCTCGTACATTCTCCCGCGTGGCGGCGGGTTCGACAGCGGCGTACTCTCGCTCGCCAACGCCGGCGCAGCCCCCGACTTTCTGGCCCCGGGTGAAGAGTTTCTGCTGGACGTGCGCTTTGCGCCCACCGTGGCAGACCAGACGTTCGCCGGTACCATCTTCGTGGGCGCCGACAACGTTCCAGACCCCGCAGGACAGGAACGCCGTGTCGATGTCACCGGTATATCGACCACCGACCCCGTGTGTCGCATTCGTACCCTGCCCCCCACCGTCGATTTCGGTACCGTTCCACGGGGTACCCGGCGTGAGCTCACCGGACGCATCGTGAATAACGGGTCTGGAAACTGTCGCATTACCAATGCGCTCAAGCAAAGTAGCGTATTCGGCACGCTGTTTAGCGATTCTTTTGAGTTCGTAAGCCTTATCGGCCCCGATGGAACGTCTCGCCCACCGTTCGATATGGCACCCGGCGACGAAGCTGTGCTGACCGTCGCGTACTTCCCACGCACCATCACCGACCTGTCCGAGTCGCCCTTCGGTGACACCGGCTCCATTGAGATTCGCGTCACCGACCTCGAGAGCCCTGCAACCACCGTCACCTGCGGGGTCGCGCCCCCGTTCTTCTCAGGTGTCACCCGCAACTGCGGCGTCAATCTGCAGGCACGCAGCGCCGTTGCATCGATCGGCGTCATCCCCACCGACATCGACTTCGGACGCGTCACGCTGGGGTGCAACAGCCAGACCCAGACCATCCGCATTTACAATACGGGCGGTGCCGACGTGGACATCAGCAACATCGCGCTCGAAGACTGCACCGCAGAGTTCACCATGGCCGGCGTGCCCGTGTTGCCGACGATCATCACCCGCGGCGACTCCATTCCGTTTCAGGTGCGCTACCGCCCTGCCGACGTCGGCGTCGATGAGTGCCGGGTCGTCATCGAGAGCACGGCCGAGGGCGGCGGGCGCTATGTCGTACCGCTCCGCGGCGAAGGCGTCACCTACTCGGCCACGACCGATCGTTTCGAACAGGTCTCAGGGCGTGAGGTCGATGTGCTCTTCGTCGTCGATAACTCGGGCTCGATGAGCGAAGAACAGTCCAATCTGGTGCGCAACTTCAACGCGTTCATCTCGGCCGCCACCACCTGGGGTTCCGACTTCCAGCTGGGCGTTGTAACCACCCAGACCGACGGCGATATCCCCAACCCGTCGGGCGGAACCCGTCAGCCCGGCGAGCTGCTCGGTAACCCACGCATCGTGACGCCGCGAAC
>JAGWVZ010000308.1 GCA_018970625.1 Myxococcales bacterium
CCTCGGCATTGTGACGCTTGTCGTGGCAGCAGTCAGGCACTAACGAACGGCGCCCTGTAAGCGGTCTGTATGACCGTGTGCCCGCCACTCATTTCGCCCCCCGTGAAGGCATGTCCGAACTGTCGCAGAACCCGCTGTATGCTTACGAAGGCCTGCCCCCATTCGATCGGATCGAGCCGGCACATGTGGTTCCGGCGATCCGTGCTCATCTGGCGCAGGTCGAGTCCGCGCTGGCCGCTCACGAGCAGGTGGTCGAGCCGACGTGGGAGAGCGCGGTGGTCGCGTTGCGTGACATTTTCGAAGGTCTCGGGCGAGCGTGGGGCCCGGTTTCGCATCTGATGGGGGTTCGGAATTCGCCCGAGCTTCGAGCCGCATACGAAGAGGTACAGGGCGAAGTGGTGATGCTGGGCTTGCGTGCTGGTCAAAGCGAGCCGTTGTACCGGGCGTTGCGCGGGCTTCGCGATTCCGCCGACTGGAGCCGCCTGACGCGTGGTCAGCAACGGATTGTGGAACAGAAAGTCCAGGCAGCCGAGCAGGCCGGCATCGGTCTTCAGGGCGAGGCACGCGAGCGATTCAACAGCATCGCGCAGGAGCTGAGCGCGCTGGGGACGACGTACTCCAATCATGTACTGGACGCGACGCGCGCCTTTGGCATCGACATCACCGATTCCACGGCGCTGGCGGGTGTGGCGGCGACCGGCCTCATGCTGTTGTCTTCGGCGTGGAATCAGGCGCACAACTCTGACGCGAGCACGCCAGAGTCGGGTCCCTGGCGCGCGACGCTGGACATGCCGGTCTATCTTGCCGTGATGGAGTATGCAGAGAACCGGGCGCTTCGCGAACAACTGTACCGGGCGTACGTGACACGTGCCTCGACGGGTGAGACCGATAACCTGCCGCTGGTGCAGCAGATTCTCAGGCTTCGCCGTGAAAAGGCGCAGCTGCTTGGCTTCGAGAACTACGCAGCGCTGAGCCTGTCGACGAAGATGGCCGACCTTCCGGGCGTGCAGGCGCTTTCGGAAGAGTTGTTGTCGGCGGCTACGGCGGTAGCGCCGTCCGAGCTTCAGCAGGTGCGCGACTTTGCCGCAGCGCAGGGCGAGAGCGCGGAGTTGTCGCACTGGGATTTGCCACTGTGGCGGCGTCGGCTGCGCGAGTCGTTGTATGCGTACACCGACGAAGAGCTTCGCCCTTATTTTCCACTGAATAAGGTACTGGACGGCTTGTTCGCCCTTCTACACCGTCTTTTTGCGGTAACCGTGCGCCCCGCCGACGGTTCCGTGCAGGTATGGCACCCGGATGTTCGTTATTTTGAGATGTTCAACGAGGCTGACGACAAGGTCGCTGGCTTCTTTCTGGACGCCTACAGTCGACCGGGGCTGAAGCGCGGCGGCGCGTGGATGAACGATTGTCAGGAGCGCTGGCTGCGGCCGGACGGTCTGCAGCTGCCGGTGGCTTATCTGATCTGCAACCAGACCCCGCCGGTTGGTGACCGTCCCTCGCTGATGACTTTTGATGAGGTAGAGACGCTATTCCACGAGTTTGGCCACGGCCTGCAGCACATGTTGACGCAGGTGGACGAGCCCGAGGTGGCAGGCATTTCGGGCATCGAATGGGATGCTGTCGAGCTGCCGAGCCAGTTTATGGAGAACTGGTGCTACCACCGCGCGACGCTGCTGGGCATGACGGGGCACTTCGAGACAGGCGCACCGCTTCCCGACGCCATGTTCGACAAGCTGGTGGCAGCGCGCACGTTTCAGGCGGCGACGTTCATGATGCGTCAGCTGATGCTGGGCATGACCGACATGGCGCTTCATGCGGACTACGATGGGGCGACGAGCTCTCGAACGCCGCTGGACGTCATGAACGAGGTCGCGGCTCGCACAGCGCTGCTTCCCCCGCTCGCCGAAGACCGTTTTCTGTGTTCGTTCAGCCATATCTTCGCGGGTGGCTATGCGGCCGGTTATTACAGCTACAAGTGGGCCGAGGTGTTGAGCGCCGACGCGTTCGGGGCCTTCACCGAGGTGGGTCTGGATGACAGCGAAGGCATTGCCAGGGCAGGCCGTCTGTTCCGCGACACGGTGCTCGCGCTGGGCGGAAGTGTCGAGCCGATGGAAGTGTATCGGCGGTTTCGGGGGCGCGCTCCATCGACAAAGGCGCTGCTGGAACAGTACGGCCTCGCCGTGTAAGAGCGACGACGGTGACAAACTGCGAGAGTTGCCCTGTCGACAGGGGCTGTGCTAGTCTGACGCCCATTGTGGAATCGCAACAGGAGCTCGGGCCCCATGCTCAATCTGGTCATCGAAGACGACGAAGGACGCAGGACGACGATTCCGCTGTCGCGAGATGACATCTCCATCGGGCGGGCCACCGACAATCTGATTCAGCTCCCCGAGAAGAACATCTCGCGCAATCACGCTCGCATCGTGCGCGAGAATGGGCGCGTGTACGTGGAAGACCGTTCACGTTACGGGTCGAAGAAGAACGGGCGAAAGTTTCAGGGGCGGACACCGTTCGTCTCGGGGGACATCGTTCTGGTGGGCGACTATCGCCTGCAGCTGGTGGCCGAAGCGGCCGATGCAGCGTCGGGCCCCACCGATGAGACGATACGCCCTGATATGTCGGCTTCTTCGGGACCCGGCGCTTCTGCGGCGTCGCCGGGTGCAGCGTCTGCGGTCGTAACCGGCCCTTCTCCTTCGGGTGCAGCGAGCGCGATTCCAACGGGCGAGGAGCTTCCTCCCGAGCGTCGCAGCCGCTTGACGTGTCTGACCGAGCCGTTTGTGAACGCAGAGTTCAGCATCATGGCCAGCGTCATCGTCATTGGACGAGGCGACGACTGCGATGTGGTGGTTCCTCACGACACCATCAGTCAACATCATGTCCGGGTCATTACCTCGGGCACCGACGTGCGGTTCGAGGATCTGGGCTCGCCGGACGGCGTGCTGGTGAACGGATCGCGCAAACCGCATGCCACACTTCGCGGCGGCGACATTCTCGAGATCGGCAAGCTGCGCTTTCGGTTCAGCCCGGCAGGTGCAGCCGTTCCTGCGGCAGCAACCGCTTCACCCATTCCAGACGACTTCTCACCGCCCGCCGCGCGGCCGGTCTGGATGATTCCAGCGGTCATCGGTGCCGTGATTGTGGTGGGGGTCATCGCGACTGTGGCGCTACTGCCGGGCACCGACAGCTCCACCGACGACGTCGTAACGGTCGTCGGAGATGACGCCTCGGTTGCCGCCTTCGCGCAAGGTCAACAGTACATGAGCTCGGCCCGTTGGTCCGAAGCAATCGAGGCGTTCGGCAACGTTGCCGAGTCGCATCCGCAGTACGCACAGGCGCAGGAACAGAAGTCCTTCGCCGAGACAGAGCTGGCCAACCAGCGAGAATACAACGAAATTGAGGCGCTCGCCGAGGCGTCCGACTTCGTGGCTGCGTTGCAGCGCCTGCAAGCGCTACCCCGTTCCAGCAGCTACCGAAGCCGCGCCACCGACGATGGGCTGGAAAACCGCATTCTGAATGGTCTCATCGGGCAGCGCATCACCGAGTCGCACGAGGCCCAGCAGGCCGGCGATATCGACGCTGCACGACAGATCATCACCGACACGCTCGCACTCAATCCGGTCGAAGAACGTCTGATCGCGCGCCTCAACGAGCTCAATAACCCGGACGCCGCGCAGGAACCGATTCCTGAGGTAGTACCCGAACCCAACCTGCAACCGGTAGAGCCGGTAGTGGTGGCACAGCCCGGTACGCCGCTTCCCACTGAACAGCCCGCCGCGCGCCCCGCTACGCCTGCGGCAGCCCCCGAGCGAGCGGCCGCGACGCCGACAGCCCCGGCCGTCGACCCCACCCCGCGCGCGAATCCCGTGATCGTCGACGACGCCCCCGTCGCTGCCGCCGAACCCCAGGGCAGCCCGTCGGATCAGTCGTCCGACCTCGTCAACCGCGCTCGCCGACTCTCGGTCGACCGAAACTTTGCAGAAGCCATTCGGCTTCTCGAAGAGGCCTCCGCCCTGACGCCCGGAAACGCGCAGATTTATCTGATGTTGTTCAACAACTACCAGCGCATTGGAAACAACCTCCGCGCAGCGCGAAGTGTCCGACGCTATCTCGAGCTCGTGCCGGGAGACTCCCGACGCGCCGAGTTCGAGGAGTGGCTGCAGGCCAACGCGCCCTGAACCGCTACCGTCGGCGACTCTGGCGGCCTCCTGAATCTTCCACGCCTGGTCTCCTGTCACTTCACCGGTAATCGGCCATTTCCGACGACATTCACGGCAATACCAGCGGGCTAAAGGCCAGCCAGAAACAGGCCCTCCGCAAGCTGGGGCAGCGTCGCATCAAGGATGACGTTCCCCTGACCCCCGAGCTCGCTCAGGCCATGACCACCATCAGCCGCGACACGGGGCGGGTCGTGGGTCTGCTGGTGGACCGACGCGGTCAGGTCGAACATGTCATCATCGGGGACTCCCGACGTCTCTATCTGCCCGACATCGGTCGCGCTCGTGGCGGTGGCGCACGCTTCCGTGGCTTGCGGCTGGTGCGAACGTGGCTCGCCGGCGATGCGATTGCCCACGATGACCTTACCGACCTGAGCAAGCTGCAACTCGACATGATCGTGTCGGTCAACGCCGACTCGGCTGGCCGACCCGGCCGCGTGTCGTGGGCACACCTGATTCCGGTGAATCCGAAGAATGAGCTCTGGCGGGTTCAGGAAGCACGCACCATCTTTGATCTGGATGTGCCCTTCTCCGAGTTCATTGAAGAACTTGAAGCAGAGTTCGCAGCCAAGGCCGACAAACAGACCGAGATCGCGGCCGACTCCGCCATGATTGTCTACGTGCGCACCCGCGACGACTATCACCACCAGGGAAATCTGGCCGAGTTGCAGGAACTCTGCCGGACCGCCGGCGTAAAGGTCGTCGAAACGTACGTGCAGTCGCGACAGAAACTCGACCCTAAATTCGCGGTGGGCC
>JAGWVZ010000309.1 GCA_018970625.1 Myxococcales bacterium
GGATCGTTAGCGACTTCAACTCGACGACCACGACGTCCCACGGGCCTTCATCGCGGAGTTTGCGCTCGAATTGCGCCACGTTGGCCGCTCGATCTGCAAAAAATCCCAGACGCTCCGCAGCCGTTCGGGCGTCGATGGACGTGTCGGTGTCGTCAAAGACGAGCACGCGTTCGGCCCACGCAGAGGTCGAGGGCACGATCGCCGCGCAGGCGATGGTGGTACGAAGAATGAGGTGCTTCATGAACTGGCCAATGGCGGTAGGTCGGTGACAATGGCACCGGTCAGGGCTCGCTACATAGTCGGGCGACGTTACCCAACGCCTTGCCCCGACGCAATCACAACCATAACGGGTCGCGGTGTCTCCGTGCGTGCCCGCAACGATAGTGCGCAAGGGGCGCGGCACCGTCCCCTGGAGCCAGCGCCAGCCATTGGCGCGTGGGTTCGTTTGTTCAACCGGCTTTCAGGTCTCCACGAACGATCCCCGTGACGAGCCGAACGTAGATGTCGACTCCGCGCGCGAGGTCAGTGAGGTAGATGTGCTCATGCGGGGAGTGCGCGCAGCGGATGTCACCGGGTCCCACCAGCACCACCGGCACTCCGCGAGCCTGCAGGTAGGGCGCGTCCGTATTGAATGGTACGATATCGGTCTCGAATCCGGCAAACGTCAACAGCCTCGCCGGGTCGTTCTGGCACTCGTTGTGGCATTCCACCCCGGGACCGATCACCTGGCAGACGTGGCGCCACAACTGTTCGGCCGGGGTGACCGCCCGGAACAAAACCTCAGCTTCGGCCTCGGGAGCGAACACGTTGGCAGCCAGTCCGCCCTGAAATGTTCCAATGTTCAGGGTGGTGGGGCCCAGCGTGGGGTCGATGGGCCAGGCTTCGGTCAGCAGGCGGTCGCACGCCTGCACGAGCCGGTGCACGGCAGAGTCGCCTGTCTCGGGAAACGCCGAATGTCCGGCGACACCGCGTGCTCGCAGCTTCACCTTCACGATTCCCTTCTGACCATGCGACAGGCGATTCTGCGTAGGCTCGCAGAGTACAATGGCACGCAGCGAGTCAGGTAGTTCTGGTGCCGCGGTAAGAGCACCGACGTGATCGACTTCCTCGCCGACGACGAGCAGGAAACCGGTCTTTTTGCGGACGTCTTCCGGCAGTCGTTGCCATGCGATCCCCATGGCAGCCAGCCCTCCCTTGGTGTCGCAGGCCCCGCGCGCGACCAGAGCCCCGTCAACAAAACGCGGGCCAAAGTGAGGCGGCACGGTATCGACGTGCGTACACAGGAGTACCTCGGCTGGTTCTTCTGGTAATGCCCATAGATTCCAGCGGTTTGCGGCCACATCCTGGCATGAGGTGTAAAGTCCGTAATGGTCCAGGTCCATGCGCAGGGCGTTCAAAAACTCAGCCTCAGTACCGGTCGTCGAGTCGATCGATAGCCAGTCCAGGAGTCGCTCCATCGGCTCCCGGGGCAATCCACAGGCGTCGCACTCGGCCAGGTAATCAGGCAACCAGGCGTCGTTCATCCAGAGGCGTTCGCCGGTCATGCTTGTCCTGAGGGAGAAGGGTCCCGCGTTCTTAACCAGGCATCGAACGCTACGGGGCCGTCAAAGAACGCGTCGGGAAGTTTCAGGGATGGTGTCGCAAGTGTCTGAACGTCAAGAGTTTCGGCGAACTCGTGTAGCGACAGTGACCGTAGAGATTCGATGGGGCGAAGCAGGGCATCAAAGGCTCCGAGCAGGAGCGGACCTGTCCAGCCGCGCTCCGCAAGTCCGTCGACCCCCATCGCAGCGTCGCGTTTGCTGAGGCGTGAACCATCGGCGCGCGTCACGAGAGGGAGGTGCAGCCAGGCGGGAGGGTCGGTTCCGAGGGCTCTCCACAGTGCCGTCTGGCGGGCGGTCGAATCCAGCAGGTCGCGACCCCGCACAACCGATGTTACGCCCATCGTGATGTCGTCGACGACGACGGCCAGCTGGTAGGCGAAGAGGTCGTCTCGTCTTCGCACGACGAAGTCGCCGCGATCTTCGAGTTGTTCGCGCACCACCCCGCAGGCGCGGTCATGGAAGGTGATTTCGCCGCGTGCGCGAAATCGCCACGCATGCGGGGACCGCAGTCGCTCAGACTCCGGTGCTGCAAGAGAAGAGTCGCAACGGTTTGGGTATTCGACGCCCGCATGCAGGCCATGGGGTGCCGACAGCACGTCCTCGATGTCTCGCCTCGAACAGGTGCAGGGATAAACGAGTCCCAGCTCTCGCAGCTGCTCAAACGCGGCACGATAGTACGGGGTTCGCTGCTGCTGGTGCCAGGGTCCGGGCGTGCTGTCGTGCAGCGAAGGTCCATGTTGCCACTGTAGCCCGAGCCAGCGGAGATGGCGCAGCATCAGCGCGTCGGCACCCGGAATGCAGCGCGCGGTGTCAATGTCCTCGATCCGCAGAACCAGCTCGCCGCCCTGCTGAATCGCATCGGCAGCGGCGATCGCGGCGGCGAAGAGGTTGCCAGCGTGCAGAAGGCCGGTGGGAGAGGGGGCAAGGCGTCCGATCATCGATAACGTGTGTGGATGCTGCTCGGCATAAAGCATTGGGGCGGGGCTTCCCATGGCCCGGGAAGCCGGATATAAGCCAGCAGACTCGCTGGTTGAGCTTATGACAACAGCGCCGAAACCGGTAGAGCCCTTCGCGGGTGGCTGGGTGGCGCGCCCTCGGCACAGATCTTTTCTTTACGGTGACTTCATGCAACGACGCACCTCTTTGGCCCTCGTGCTTTTGTTGGCCGGATGTGGGGCAGAGGTTTCGGGTGTAAATCCGAACGAGGGTACAACGACGGATTCGGACGTCACCACAGATGCAGAAGTGGAGACGGGCACGGCGCCTGATTCTGGCGTTACGTGTGAAGATCCCGATGGCGATCGGTTTGGGGTGGGGTGCGTCGCGGGTGATGATTGCGCACCCGACAATCCGGACATTAGCCCGGGCGTGCCGGAGCGATGTGGCGATCGAATCGATAACAACTGCAACGGTCAGGTCGATGAAGACTGTGCCTGCGCCGAAGGGGCCGTGGAGTTCTGCTACGATGGGCCGGAAGGGACTGCTGGGGTCGGCATTTGCGCGACGGGTGTGCGAACGTGCACCGACGGTGTCTTCAGCGACTGCGCCGAGCAGAGACTGCCGGATGGTGTGGCCGAGACGGCCTGTGATGGACTCGATGAGGATTGCAACGGTCTGGTGGACGACGGTGTAACCAACGCCTGCGGTACCTGCGGTGAAGTTCCCCCGGAAGTGTGCGGTGACGGTCTCGACAACGACTGCGATGCCATCATCGACAACATCGAAGCGGGTTGTAACTGCGATGGCAGGGAGAACCAACCCTGTTATTCCGGCCCGCCAATCACGCTCGGCGTAGGACTCTGCCGAGGCGGTTTGTCGGATTGCGCTGCCGACGGTTCGTTTGGGCTTTGCGTTGGCGAACAGCTTCCGGTGGCCGAGGTGTGCGACGGCTTTGACAATGACTGCGACGGGCTGGTGGACGAGGCGCTTCGCAACGCGTGCGGTCAGTGTGCGGATGCCGTGCCCACAGAAGTGTGCGACGAAATCGACAACGACTGCGATGGCCAGATTGACGAAGGCGTTCGTTTGCCTTGCGGGCTTTGCCCGGCGGATGTCGGGGTCGAGGTCTGCGGCGACGGTCTGGACAATGACTGCGATGCGCGAGTGGACGAAGCCTGCCCGTGCGAGACGGGTGGCGAGAACTGTTACCCCGGACCTGCTGCGGCTGCCGGTGTCGGTGCGTGCACACAGGGATCCCGGGTCTGCGACCCGTCGGGAGAGTTCTGGGGTGAGTGCGCTGGATTCGTGCTGCCCTCCATCGAGCTCTGCGATGGGGTGGACAACGACTGTGACGGGCAGGTGGATATCGGCCCGGACGGATGCTCGGTTTGCAGCAGTGACTTTGAGGTCTGTGACGGCATCGACAACGACTGCGATGGCCTCACCGACGAGTTCCTGATCAACAGTTGCGGCACGTGCATTGTGGACGTCACCCCGGAAGAAGACGCCGGCCCTGAGCAGTGCGACGGCATTGATAACGACTGCGATGGTTTCACGGACGAGCAGCTGGTCAATGCCTGCGGCATCTGTGATGACAGCTGCTACGTCGAAGAATACACGTCAGTCGACGACTGGAACTCAGGCGAGCTGGAGGGGATCGACACCGAAGTGCTGGACTCCGGACTGCGGCTGGGCCGCGCGCGCTTCTCATTCCCCGACCTGTGGATCGCGAACAGCTCCGACAACACGGTGACGCGTGTCAATACGTCGGGTGTGCCGACCGTCGTGGGCACCTATAACGTGGGTATCTCGCCCAGCCGCACCGCAGTGGACTTCAACGGCGATGTTTGGGTCGCCAATCGCTCCTTCGATGCTCAGGGTACCGTCACCAAAATCGCGAGTGAGGGCTGCTCGGGCGCCGATTGTGTACTGTTTCAGGTTGATGTCGGCGGCTTTAATCAGCTCCCGCGTGGTCTGGCCATCGATGCGGACGGGTTTGCCTGGGTCGCCACGTACAGCGATGGGGGACTGTATCGTCTGAATCCTGATACGGGTGCGGTTGTCGAGTCGTACAACACAGGCTTGACCAACTACGGACTGGCGATCGACAGCGAAGGCATCATCTGGATCGCCACGCTGAACGCCTCGCAGGGAATCGGGGCGTTTGATACCACCACGAAGCGCATGATCGGCAACTGGACCATTCCGGGTAGTTGCACGCAGCCATACGGCATTGCGGTGGATGGGGATGGAAATGTCTGGTTTGCCAACTGGGGGTGCCATGACCTCGTTCGCCTGGACCGCTCCGCGTTTGATGCTCCTGCCAGCAGCGTCGTCTTTAATCGTTACGAGAACGGCGCGCTTCGAAACACCCGCGGTGTGGCCGTCGACGGTGAGGGTGCCGTCTATGTAACCGCATCCACCACG
>JAGWVZ010000310.1 GCA_018970625.1 Myxococcales bacterium
GTGCTCGATGAAGCCGACCGCATGCTCGACATGGGCTTCATTCACGACATTCGCCGCGTGCTCAAGGTGCTGCCGCCTCAACGGCAAAACCTGCTCTTTTCGGCCACCATGCCCCCGGCCATCGCAAACCTCGCCGCGTCGTTTCTGCACCAGCCCGTGCGCGTCGACGTCGCCCCACCGTCCACCACCGTCGAACGCATTGACCAGCAGGTCATGTTCGTCGAGCAGTCGTCCAAACGAAAATACCTCGTTCACCTCATCAACACCCTGCGCGTGGAATGCGCCATTGTGTTCACCCGCACCAAGCACGGCGCCAACCGCCTGGTCGCGCAGCTCGAACAGGCCGGAATTGCCGCCGCCGCCATTCACGGCAATAAATCGCAGAGCGCCCGACAAAAGGCCATGGATGGGTTTCGCGACGGTAGCATCCCCGTCCTTGTGGCCACCGATATCGCCTCGCGCGGCATCGACGTCGAAGGCGTAAGCCACGTCTTTAACTTTGACCTGCCCAACGAACCCGAGAGCTACGTGCACCGCATTGGCCGCACAGGGCGCGCCGGGCAGTCGGGCTGCGCCATCTCGTTCTGCGACCCCTCGGAGCGCGAATACCTTCGCGATATCGAGAAAAATATTCAGCGGAAAATCCCCATCCTCGAAACCCCCGAAAATGTCGCCGAGCCACGCGTCGTGGCGCCCTCGGTGGTTGTGCCCGATGAGCGCGACCCCGACGACCGTCCCCCGCGCGGCGGCTCGCGTCGACCCGCACCACGCCCTGCCGCCAACCCGCAGCACGGTTCGCGCCCGCCACAATCCAACCCCACACGCAGTGGTCAGCCCCATTCGTCGGGGCGACCGGCATCGGGCGCCGGCGGCGGTGAACCAACCGCGCGTCCCGTCCGTACCGCCTCGACTCCGCCCGCCACCCCACCACAGCCGGGCGCATCGGGCGCCAGCAACAACGGCGCGCCTGCTCCGGGCTCGGCCTCGCGACGTCGACGTCGGCGTCGCGGCGGTGGTGGCGGCGGCGGCTCGTCACAGGGCAACCCGCCACGCTAAGGCGGCTGCGCTACCGACTGCTCAAAAAACCGGCTCCCATCGCCAGCCGTTGCACACGCCCGTGGCGGTACGGTGGCCTAGTCTTCGTCGGGTTTGCGAACCGACAACACCGGGGCCACGCGCTGGCCGCGCGTCAGCGTGGCCAGCGAATCATATTCGCCCGTCGTACGCTTGCGGCTGCGCAGAATCCCGGCGGCCATGCCCGTCGCGTCGGCGCTAGGGCTCGCCGGCTCCTGCACCGCCGGTGTTGACGCGGTAACATGGGGAGTCAACGCAAAATCCACCGTCGGCATGGGCGAGCGCATCGAGCCGGTGGTGCGGAGCGAGCCTTCTGGCGACACCTCAAACGGTGGCACCGTAGGCGCCTCTACCCCGCGCCGGCGCGCGTACAACGTGCGCGCCCTCGCCACCATGCGCGGCCAACGCTCCAGCTCGCGACCGTCGTCCAGCTCCAGAATCATCCGCTGCAATGACAGCGGCCAGGGCTGCGGCAACGTCTCGGCCACGCCCCAACGGTCCACCGCGAACGGCTCGCTCAGGTCCACATCCACCATCGGTTCGTCCTGTGTCGCCACCAGCCGAACCAGCGGCCGATTGGCGCGGCTGGGCGAACGTCCGGCGCGCAACACAATCCCCACGCGACCACCCGTCAGGCGCACCGGCAAACCGCGTGGCAGCAGAAAAAGACCATCCGAAATCAGCTGAATGACCATGACGGCGATGTCCGTGTCGGCAAAACGCCGGATTTCCTGAATCGCCCTGTCCACAGGCGCATCGTCTTTTCGACGGCTCGCCCTGCCAAACGCTTCGACGAACCGGCGCGACAACGCGATCAGGTACGCCTCAATCGTGGGATAAATCTGCGCCTTATACACCTCGGTCGAAGGACCGCCGCGCAACATGGTGCGTGCTTCCCAGGCGACGATGGTGCGCAGGGCGGCATCACTGCGGAGCTGCCCCACGCGCAAGTGGGCAATGGCCACCTCGTCGGCCGATACCTTGCCCGACTGCAGGTCGGTGTCGCGCAGCCCAAGGTCCACCGTCATGGCCGACAACACAATGCGCGTCAGTACCTTCTCGGACGACGTCATTCGTCGGGCTGCAGCGAGCGCGACCACCGCGGCATCGACGGCTACCGAAGAGGGGTCGTCGGCGTCGTGTCCCACGGTGACGTCGAGCATTTCAGGGCGAGTTTCAAAATCAATGCGGGTTAATTGCCGGGCCACGCGCTTGAAATACGCCGGAATGGCTCCGGTTCCCTTCAGCACGCCACCGCGCAATTGCCGAATGACTCGCACCGCGAGGGCGTACGTCAGCAGGCCGCGGTCGAGCGGATCCAGATCGGGGCTCTCCAGTCCCACCAGAAACTGATTGGCGACCTTGCGAACACGCAGGGCAGGCGCAATAAAGCCGCGCGCGTCGGGTTTCGGGTCGTCGGCAGAGGGCAACGCGTGAGGGCTATTCTGCCTGAAAAATAATAATAATCGACGCATGGCAAAGGCATCAATGCCCGGGCCAAGCCAGATGGAGTTGATTTCGCAGCGATCCAGATAGGTTTTCAGCGCGAGCGCGGTCTCCCATGTCTCGGGGGGCATGGGCAGCAGGCGACCGTTGACCAGCACCGTATCGCGTGTGAACAGCAGCAGCACACCCTCGGCCTCGTCGAGAGCATGCAGCGCCCGCAGGCCGCGTTGAATCGACTCCTCCACCGCGTCATTTTCGAGGCTGTGAAAACTGGCGACGCGAAAGAGCCGATAGACGCCCTGAAGCGCCTCCATGAACTTTTCCTGCTGAAAGGCGGCTTCCATGGTTACCCTCCCAGTCGATTTTCAAGGCGAGCCGCCGCGCCAATACAAGCGCGCTGCAGCTCGACCGACGAGGTAATCAGGCGACGCGCCTGCCGTTGCAACTCCTGCAGCGACGCCGGCCCACCCAGCTCGGCCAGCAGTTCGGCGCACAGAATACGCGTCTGCTCGTGGTCGGGGTCCGCGATAATCCGGTCGGCGGCCAGCAGCTCAATCGTCAACTGCTCGGCTCGGCGACCGTCGAGCGAAAACAGCCCGCTCAGCAGCTGGTGGCGGTCCTGCAGAGGCCAGGCCACGAAGTCACGGCGCCCAGCCACCGCACCGAGCACCTCGATCACCATCGGATTGCCGGCTGCCACCGCGGCCTGAATGGAACGCCGGCGTTCAGGTCGGCTGCCATCCACCAGCTTCGCCAGATAGCGCGCAGCGTCGGCGTAGCCCAGCATCAGCAGCTCCTCGAGCCCCAACATGCGAACCTCAAACTCCGCCGACTCCAGCGCCTCCATGAGCGCGGCGCTCTGAATATCGGCGGGCACCTTGCGTAGCGCGTCACACAGCAGATTGGCGCCCGTTATCGAGGCGGTCCGCAATAATTCACCGAGCAAGGGTCCCCGGTTTGGCGCACCATCCAGCACCCAGGAGGCGCAGGCCTGCAGCAAATCCACGTCGTTGAGCCCCGAAATATAGGTGGTGACGCACGTATAGACGCGGTCCGAAAGAAAGGTCAGCACGTGCTGCAGGGTCTGCAGTCCAGCAGGCCGATAATCCGTAGAGCACTTGTCAAGAAAGGCCAGAATCGCGTGCATGGGCTCGGGGTGATCCAGCACGACCAGGTACTCGGCCAGCTCGGATTCCGGCACGTCGGCGCTCATGGTGACGATGGTCTCAAGCACCGGACGCACCCGCGCTTCGCGCAGGTTCTCGGTGACCCACGCGTGAAACGCGTCCCGAACGAAACCCGTGCGCTCCGTTCGCTGAGCCAGCGCATGCACGCGCCCCACCAGCTCGCCCATGCGGATCATGAGCAGCTCAGGGTCGCCGTCCAGTGAGTTGCCCAGATCGGTCATGATGGCGTCGCGCTCAAAGGTGCGAGGCCTGACCTCGGGTGGCGGCAACGATTCGGGCGATGCCGCAGTCCACCCGCCCGAAAGGCGGGCACGCAGTCGGCCACGCGCCTCATCGACCGCGAGCACGCGCAACGAACGCAGCTCACGCTCCAGCGCATCGTACTCGTCGAGCTCCGACAGCACGACAGAGCTGACCATGTCGGCACGCACGTTCACAAAACCGTTGCTCCACCAGGCCGTCGCCATGTCGTCTTCAGAGGCGAGGTCCTGAGCCGGGTCAACGAGCAACCAGCGAACAAATCGCTGACACTCGTCAAAATCAACCCCCGGGAGAATGCGAATCGACCGAAAACCCGCAGCAAACAAATGATACGGAATGCGATCAAACGGGTGCGCCGGCACCCAGATGGGTCGTTCGTGCGAAACAAACTGCCACGCGTGCACATCCAGCCGCACGCCGTCGGGGTCGTCGCCCACAATGGCCAGCAGCGCCCGGGTAAAGTCCTGAATGCCCTGCTCGACGCTGGGGTGCTGCCATCCGCTGCGTCGAATCGAGAACAGCACACGCTCGACCTGATCAAACAACTCGTGCAGCGCAGCCGCTGACCGCCACCCGCGGTGTACGGCACCCGCCATGGTGTGACCAAAATCGCGCGCCAGCTGCTGCAGCGACTCCACCGGGTCCGTTGGTGGTCCGGGCGGCTGCGACTGCTCAACCAGCGTGTGAAGCGCGTCGGTGAACGGCTCTCGTGTGGCGACATCGGGATCGAGCGAGCTCGCAATGCCGGCGATAAAGTCGCGCAACCAGACGCGATCGATGCGACCAAGCGCGCCGCGCATGGCCTCCTGCAGCGACGCGCGATCCATGGAAGCCGTGTCCACACCCAGCATCAGCGACAGGGTCAGGCGGGCGAGCACATACACATCGGCGGCGAAACTCACCGCACCGCTCGCCTGCACCTCGGGCGCCACCGCGAAGCCGGGCGCCAATCCGGCGGCCCACACACCGTCCGACGCAGCCGCTCCCAACTCG
>JAGWVZ010000311.1 GCA_018970625.1 Myxococcales bacterium
AATCTTCCAGGGCACGAGTGGCATCGCATAACACCTCGACCAAGGATTCTCTGCGTCCCATGAGTCACCCCCTGCAGATCATCTGGTTTAAGCGCGATGTGCGGGTGCATGACCATGAGCCGCTGGTGCGCGCGGCCGAGCGGGGTCCGGTGCTGGGTTTGTATGTGTATGAGCCGTCGTTGCTGGGGTCGGCAGAGTACGACACGATGCACTTTCACTTCGTACACGACGGATTGATGGAGCTGCGGGAGCGGCTGCGAGGTCTGGGCAGCGAGCTGTTGCTACGCGTCGGCGAGGTACCGCAGGTGCTGTCGGAGCTGTGGGCCGAGTGCCGATTCGAGACGTTGTGGGCGCATGAAGAGACGGGGAACTGGCTGACCTACCAGCGCGATCTGGCGGTACAGCGGTGGGCCCGCGAGCGCGGTGTGCCGTTCGTGGAGATTGCGCACCACGGTGTTGTGCGGCGGCTGAAGTCGCGTGATGGCTGGGCGGCGATGTGGGAGCGCCGCATGGCGCTGGATGTGCTGTACGCGCCGGAGCGATTGCGCCGCCCTGCGTCGATGCCGGCGGCGGGCGAGCTACAGGACGCATCGACGTTTGGATTTACATCGGAGCGTCGGGCGCTGGCGATGCGCGGCGGCGAGTCGCGGGCGTGGAAGGTACTGGAGAGTTTTCTGACCGACCGGGGCCAGCATTATCGTGGAGATATGTCGAGTCCGGTGGAGGGTTGGCGCTCGTGTTCGCGGATTAGCCCGTTTCTGACGTGGGGGCATATCTCGATGCGAGCGGCGTATCAGCGTACCCTGATTCAGATTGAGGAGCTACGCACACAGAAGGAGCGCGGCGAAAAGGTGGAGCGGGGCTGGTTTGGCTCGCTGGATTCGTTCAAGGCGCGACTGCACTGGCATTGTCACTTTATGCAGAAGCTGGAAGACGAGCCGCAGATTGAGTTTCGGAACGTGAACAGGGCATTCGATGGGCTGCGCGAAAACGACTTCAATGAAGCGTATTTTCAGGCGTGGTGCGAAGGGCAGACGGGCTATCCGATGGTCGATGCCTGTATGCGGGCGCTGCATCAGGCGGGCTGGATTAACTTCCGAATGCGGGCGATGCTCGTCTCGTTTGCGGCGTATCACCTGTGGTTGCACTGGCGCAGGCCGGCGGTGTTTCTGGCGAGGCATTTCCAGGACTTTGAGCCGGGCATTCATTTCTCGCAATTCCAGATGCAGTCGGGTGTCACGGGCATTAATACCGTGCGTATTTATTCGCCCATCAAGCAGGTGCTCGACCAGGACCCGGACGGGAAATTCATACGGAAATATGTCCCCGAGCTGGCGAATCTTCCCGCAGTCTATCTGCCGGAACCTCATCGCATGCCTGAACTGGCGCAGTTAGAGTTCGGTTGCCGCATTGGTGTGGATTACCCCGCACCGATAGTGGACCACAAGGCGGCGTACGCGCAGGCCAAGGCGCGCATCTTTGCGCATCGGGGGCTGGAGAGTGTGCGCGACGAAGCCAAACGGGTGTACCAGAAGCACGGAAGCCGAAAGTCACCTGAGCGCCGTCGGTAGTCCCTGCGCACGGAAATCCCCGGGTTGCAGTCCAGCGCGAATGGGGCGTTGCCTGAACGGCGCGCGAGTTACCCATCCAGCCATCCGCTCTCTGCTGCAATTCCATTTGCACCCGGCCCGGGCCACGGCTAACACCGCCCGTGTGATGGCCTTGTGCCAGACTGCCAGCTTCGCCCGAGTTCACCATGAATACATTGTCCCGAACCTCCACACTTGCCGTTTTTGCCTGCCTGCTCATCGCGTGTGGTGGCGCCTCAAACGGCAGCGCTGTCGATGCGGGGGGCCCGGGCGCCGACGCCGCAACGGACACGACAGGTGATACCGGATCGGCGGACGCAGTCACTGACCCGGACGCCGTTGCACCCGACGCCGCGGAACCGGCGGACACCTCCACCACGGACGCTGGCGCAGACATCGCGGCCCCCGACGCCGACACCGAATCGGATGGCGCAGGCGATGCAGAGCAGACCCCGGACGCTGCATCGGATACCGCCGACGCTGATGCGTCGGTGGGTGACACCATCGAGGCGGACTCCACGGCTGATGCAGAGGCTGACACGCCCGACGCGGCCGATGACATCGAAACCGATGGCGGCGATGCCGTGTGTGAGTTTCTGGATCTCGATATTCGGATTCTGGACTGCAACGGCGACTACAAATACCTGCGCGGCTGGACCGCGCCCTTCGATACCAGCGGCGCGTGTGTACCGTATTTCACCATTTCGGGCGACGATACCCGGTACGCCACTGCAGACGACGCGATCAACACCACGGATTGCTCACCCGAATGTCAGTATGTGGCATCGACGAGCGTCACATGGCTGTATTGCGGCCGGCGCAGCGGCTATATTATTTACAGCACCCCGGACGAAGCCTGTGGTGATCTGTACGAAATGCCCGAAGGGATTTACACGTCGATTGAAGCCTATGAAGCGGCAAATCCATGTGCTCC
This sequence comes from Myxococcales bacterium, assembly GCA_018970625.1. Next base: position 2,524 of record JAGWVZ010000311.1, read on the forward strand.
CTGATGGAGATGAGCCCGTTCGATTCAGCCTCGACCACCGCCCGCGAACGACCATCCTGATTCGGCGGCGCCAGACTGAACGTGATCCTCGCCCTGTCCGTACAGGCTCGCCATCACGCCGCAATTGTCTTTCAGGGAAATTGTACGATGCGTGTCGAAGTGCTCCACCACACGTTCGCACCGTGCAACCAGGTGTCGCCGCCCGGGTTGGTTCGAATCCAGTCGGTGGGACGGTTTCGTTCGCCGTCGGGCACCACCAGTGACCCGACATAATCGGCCTCCTCATACACACGGGCAATCTGTGCATGCGCGTCGGCCAGATCCTGATCACTCACAATACCGTTGCTGGTGGCGCGATAGAATTGCACGGTGACACGGATGGGAAATCGTTCGTCGCGACGAATGACATGGCCATTTAATTCGTGGAATGGTCCGTCAGCCTCGCCATGCCCGAGCACAGCGACTTCCACGTCGGAGCGCGGGGACCGTTCCTCCTGCGCCATGGGAGCGCTGGGGACAGCGCCGGCCGCTTGCGCTTCACCGGCGGCCATGCCACCCAGCCCCTGCAGGTAGCCACGATTATTGTGGACCAGCGGAATCTGAATAAACAGCAGAACATCGGCACCAGGGTCCAGCGCACCCGCATCAGACGCCTGTGCATTTCCCGATTCAATTCGGTTCTGCACATCGCTTCGCCGTTCGGCGGTGAAGGTCGCGCGTTCACCCGCAGCGTTGTAAAACAGGCTCTGGCCATAACCACCAACGCTGTCGTTCGGAAGGTTTTCCACCACGCTGGTGCTCATGCCCTCACGCGTAACCACCAGCGTCAGAACCGCAGGATTTCCGGGTGCAGACTGATAATTGAAAATGGTGGGCACAAACTCTGCTTCGCCTTCGCGGGGAATCGGCAGAAACACATGCTGCGCGCTCACCAGCACATGCGTATCCCGCTCGGCCAGCAGATTCAGCGGCCCATCTGCGGCCACCGGTACGGAAACGTATTCGTTCAGGTTGGCCAGAACATCGCGCAGTGGCACGGTGCGAATTTCGCCGCCATCCACATGATTTCCGACGCGAACACGGAAACTGTCCATATCGATATCGGCGGTGGTATCGGTGAAATTCGGGTAACGAAGCACGGGCAGCAGCGATTGCCACGAGCTCAGGTTCGGGTCGTCAGACAATACCTGAAGCGTCACATCGCTGATATTCGGACCAAATGCGGAGCCTTGCGAGCGGCCCGTATCTTCCCACAATACGTTCACAATATTCAGCCCGTATTCCGATGCCCGACGCTGCAGGTCACCATCGCTCGCCATGGCTGTGACGCGAGTAATGGCTTCGGAGTAGGCACGTTCGGTTCGCGGCATATTCTGCGCAATTGCCGAAGTCGAAATTCCCAGCGTGGCGGTCAGCAGCAGTAAGCGCGAAACTGAGTGTGAATGCATATGGATTCTCCGTAACGAAATGAGAGAGCGGCACTCGCCCGTCATGAGCAGCGTGACAACCGTGAACGGAGACGTCGCAAATTCGGTTTTCGATCAGCCGATTTTTTTCTGCTGACTTCGTCAACGCGGCGGTAAGCCGATGAGCTCGACACGCTTCACGGAGGCACCACCGATTCTCCGACAATCGCATGCTATGTATCGACATCCCCTGATGGAACGGGCAAGAGACGCCGTGTGTGTGTACTGCCCTGAGGAGCCCATGCGTCGTTCCGGCGTTCTGCCCCTTCTACTACCTGCTCTGTTGGCGTTGCTGTTGTCCCTGACCTTGTCTGGGCTGCAGTATCGTTCGCTCTACGTGGGCCAGGCCCAGTCGTACGATACGCTCCTATATGCCCGCAGTCTTTGGGGAATTGGTGCTGGCGAGCCGCTTAACACGGTGTATGGAACCCACTGGCTGGGCATCCACGCCAACCTGACGCTGGTGTTGTTGGCACCGATGGCGCAGTTCGTGGAACCCGCGACCGTGTTGTTGTTGGCGCAGGCGGTCTCGTTTCTTGTCGTCGTGGGTGGTGTGGGCTGGGCGAGCGCCCTGATCGCCCTACGGGCAGGGCGGCAGTCGGGTTCGGCCGCCGTGCTCGGGACCGGAGTGAGCGCCCTGTTCGGCGTGGGTTCAGCGCTCGTCGCAAACCCGTTCCTGTTTGACCCGCGGCCCGATGCGATCGGTGCCGCGCTGGCGACAACGGGCATGTTGAGGATCTGGATTCAGGGTCGCTGGTCCACGATGGCGATCGCCCTGTTGGTGGCGGCGGTGCTCACGCGCGAAGAGTTCATCGTCTGTTTTGCGTCCGCGATGGCGATCCCGTGGATACAGCGAAGGGCCGACACAGAGGTCGGCCCGTACGGCGCACAGCACACCAGCGCCGATGGGACCACGGGCGGGTTGGGGCACGCGCGAGCGGCGTGGCTGGCGTTTGGCTTGTGTACGGCATG
>JAGWVZ010000312.1 GCA_018970625.1 Myxococcales bacterium
GCCGTCGAGATCGCACGTGCGGTACTCTCGTATATCGGCGCACTTTCGACCGCGCTCGAGAATGGGTACGCGCGCAAGCTCAATCAGGGCTGAGCGCTACAGCAGGAAGGTTCTTCATTGCGGTCCAGCAAACTCAGTGGACTGATCAATCGGCCATGGTGCAGTCCCCAGCATCCCACCCGCACGATGGTTGCGCCGGACACCTCGGCAACGCCCAGCAAATGTGCCGCGACTTCGGTGGGTTTTAGTCCGCCTCCGTCTCCCACCTGAAGGGTCATACGCAGACAGGGTTGACCAGCCAGAGAGGGCAACCACCCGGCCCATAAATCGCCTGGGCACAGGTCGGCATTCAAGACCACCTCGTGCCAGCGGCGAACCCGGGTCTGCCCCTTCCGAATCACCTGAATCTGCGCATTTTCGTCCTGTGCCACGCGCTCGAGCATCGTGCGCGCACACGCCTGAAGCGCCTCTACAATAGCCACCGTATTGCCTGTGGTTACACCCGCCTGCCGAGCCGCCACTCTCGAGAGCGGTACCACGACCTCGGATGCGTGAATACGCGTGGTGAGGGTGGGTGCGTCCACAGGAAGCCGAACAGCCTCGACCACTACAAATCCCAGAGGCGCGGCCGCATTCACCCGCGCCATCAGCTCGTCGGACGACAGCTCCGTGTAGGCTTCCACATCCACAAACTCGGCCAGCGACCGCGCGCCGGACGTCAGCGCAGGACCGAAGCTGAGCTGCGGCGCTGGACTTGATCCCGCCGACATCCGAAGCTCTACGCCTGCGCGCCGCATGATCTGCGGCACCAGCCGAACCAGATCCAGGTGCCCCTGCACGGCCAAAGGCCCCAGCTTGGTGAAACGAAGACGCCACACGTCGTAGCTGCGTCCCGTGACGAACGAAACCCGTCGTCCCGTCTGGGCGATGCGACGCGCGACTTCCACTTCGATATCTACCCGCGTTCGATGCCCCCAAACGGCAAAATCCGCCGGCACATGCCCGGCGGGCAGACCCTCTGTAGCCGAGGCGTGCTCACTCGGCATCGTCGCTGTGGTAGCCGTCGTCTCACCCGGCACGCGCTCCTGCGGCGGCACGTCGGCTCCCAGTCGTTCCAGAAAGGTGATGCGCTCCTCCCGCATCTGCCGCATGTCGCACGCCACCCCGCAGTGATAACACACCAGTAACCGCTCATCGGCCTCGGCAGCCCGTACGTTGGTATGGTGCAGTTGAGCGCCAACCGGCTTGCCACAGGGCGGGCTCAGGCGTCCCGCGACGGCGCGCTGATACTCACGCCGCAAAAACCCGGGCGCCAGCCCCACATCAATATGGTCCCATGGCAGGCGCGCATCGGTGCGGATGGTGCCCAGAAACAGCTGGCGCGACAGCCCGGTGTCTGCCTCCCAGCCGGCGATCGCGTCAAACCAGACATCCTTTCGTAAATGCTCGTCCCAGCTGTCAAAACGAGCGCCGTTGCGCCAGGCCAATTCAATCAGATCACCAACACGGCGATCGCCGCGAGCCAGAATGCCCTCAATGACGCTGGAGCTCATGTCCTGCCAACGGAAACGAAAATTCCATACTTTCGACAGGTCGATCAACAGACGCTGCCGCTGCTCCAGCTCGGCGAGCGAAGACATGGCGACCCACTGAAACGGCGTGTGCGGCTTTGGCACATGGGACGAGACCGAAACCGTTACGTGGATGTCCCGCGCGTAGGTGCGCCCAATTTCCCACGCCTGCCGCCCCATTTTGGCGATGGCGACAACGTCTTCGTCTGTTTCGGTGGGCAAACCGATCATAAAATACAGTTTGATGCGGCGCCAGGTACGCGCAAACACACGGTGACACGTCGCGAAGATGTCGTCTTCGGAGATGTTCTTGTTGATGACGTCCCGCATGCGCTGTGAACCGGCCTCGGGCGCGAAAGTCAGCCCGCCGGCCCCAACTTCGGAGAGGTTGTCGAGCACGTCATCCGGCAAGCCGTAGGCACGCAACGAGGAGACTGACAATTTCGCGTTGCGCTCGCGCAGGGCGGCCGTCAATTTCTCGATCAGCGGCGAAATGCAGGAGTAGTCCGCCGTAGAAAGCGAGGTGATCGCGGCCTCATCAAAACCACCGCCATCCAGCGCATCCAGCACCGTGTCGATGACCTCCTGCGGGTCACGCTCCCGGACCGGGCGGTAGATCATGCCGGCCTGACAAAAGCGACAACCCTCCGTGCAGCCGCGCGCAATCTCGACCGCCATGCGATCGAACACGGCCTCGGCGACGGGAACTGGCGAGTCGGTAGGAAACCGGTACCGGCTAATGTCGTCCAGAAACGCTCGTTCAACAGGCCACGGGGCCGCACCATCGACCGGAGCGTCAACGACGAGCAGACCGGAGCGCTCGTCGACGTGGGTGGCGTAAAGCGCCGGTACATAAAGACCACCCAGCGCGGCGAGCTGGCGCAAACGGTCGGTCCTTGAAACGCCCTGCCCTGCGCTGGCAGCCCAGGCGCGCAGCAGTTCAGGCAGTTTTTCTTCGGCGTCGCCCACCAGAAAAACGTCGATGAAGGGCGCCATGGGCTCGGGGTGCGTCACGCTGGGGCCACCTGCAATCACCAGCGGGTGCCGATCGTCCCGGTCGGCCGAGCGAACAGGTACGCCCCCGAGGTCCAGCATCGTGAGCACGTTGGTGTAGGTCATCTCGAACTGCATCGAGAAACCGATGACGTCGAAATCGACCAGCGTACGCCAGGTTTCGAGGCTGAGCAGGGCAAGCCCTCGTTCGCGCAACTGCGCTTCGAGGTCAGGCATGGGCGCGAAGCAGCGTTCCATGGCCAGATCAGGCGCCTGATTCACGATCCGGTACAGGATTCGAGTGCCCAGATGGCTCATGCCGATCTCGTATGCGTCGGGAAAACACATACAAAAGCGGCAGGCGACCTGTTCGTCGGTCTTCACAACCGAGCGGTATTCACCGCCCAGGTAACGAGCGGGCTGGTCAACCTGGCCGATCCAGGGCAGCCACGGGTGCTCCGGGGCATGCATGGGGAATCCGTTCACAGGTGAAGGGCGAACGTCCGGTCCCGGTCGCGCCCTGTGGGAAGTCGCACCGGTTGAACGCGTTCGGGAGAACGGGTCACAGGTGCGTCAGGGTTCAGTTCACATTGCTCGCCGACGCGTCCGCGACCGCTGGCGCTGGCGGCGGCGCGAGGACGCGGAATTCGTTCACTTTCAGAAAATCCAGCTGCAGGTCACCGATGAGGGCACCGCGTGAGCCGAACTGTATGGCGTTACCCGGCATGAGCTGGCCGGGGAAAATCACGGGACGACCGTCGGCCGTATAGCCGAGCTGCACGAGGAGTCCTTCGGGCAGCTTGGAACCGGCTCCAATCTCGAGCTCACGCGTCAGCGTGTAAAAGCCCTGTCGTGGCAGCGGCACGAGCGACTTCAGCCAGTCGGCGTCGCGCGCAAGAAACCCCTGATTTCCGAAGGTCCAGCGATTGTCGGTCACACCATTGGGCAGAACCACCACCGGATGCGGATGCTCGTTGGTCATTTGCACCAGAACAAGCCGCGCCTCGGGCACCGACTTTGGTGATTCGGGAAGCGCGATGGTGGTGCGATAAAGCCCGCTTTGAAACGTAGTCGACATGCGAATTAACCTTCAGGAACGAGGGTAAGAGTCAATCAGGGAGCTTGCAAACGCAGTGCGTCACCCAGCAGGGCATCCAGACCTGCGTCAGCCTCTGGCGACCGAACGAGAACTGTAGTCACCAGCGAATCACCTACAACCACAGCGCGCGCATCGACCTGCAACTCACCGCCCGCCGAGGGGATGGTGAACGCCGTACATCGACCATCCTGACCACCGAGCCGGCACTCCGAAGCAGCGGCTTCAACGCCGCCCGTGGCCGTGGACGCGGCGATGGAGTCCACCGTAAGCCGGAGAGCGGATTCGGCATCAAGCCGAGCGCCCTGCATTGTGATGCCCTCAGGATACACCGACAGGGTCAGGAAGGAGCCGGCAGCGACCTCCGCGTTCTCATTCAGCTGCTCAACCGTGACCAGAGTGACCTCGCCGTCCGGGCCGTGGACCGTGCGTCGCGACACTTCAAAACCAGACGCGACAGACCAGTCGCCGACATCACCCAGCACAACGCGATGCTCATGCCCGGGCGCCGCGGCCACCGTAGAACCTTCGGCGGGAGCGGCAGGAGATTCGCCGGACTGCGCGAGTGCGCTCATCGACATTCCACTCGATACCAGAACACCAGTCAGACAAATCAGGGCCCATCGGGCCGCAGGAAACTGTCGCATTCACTTCACCGGGTCTCGGAAACCTCACGAACGTTCGCGGGGAGCGCCTAACAGTCAGGGTCAAAGAGGTCAATCGTGGGGCATGCCTGCGCCCGGACTTGACGAGTTTCTGCTCGTGCTACATCCGCCAGGACTCCTTTCGGGCGACTGCTTGTGCCGGCGTATGGGGTCCGTTGCGTCGTTTGGCCCCGAACACGAAGAGCGCACCTGCGGGCGCGCCCGAGCGATCAATGACTCAGGAAGTCAAAGCCAAAGTGGATCAGCGTGTTGAGCACAATATGACCAAACGCGATCGGAATGAGCAGCCGGTGCCAGGCCACGCGGGCGAAGGCCAGGGGAATGACGAACACCTCGTTCGGCATCGGCACAAACGACGCATACAGAAAAATGGACACCATAAAGAGGGCAGGCTTCTCTTCGCTCCACTGTTGCAGCGTGTTCACAAACTTCGGCACCTTCACGCCGGAGGCGTGCCTCCCCCAGAGGCCCAGCAGATAGCCGGCAAAGTCGCCCACGCTCATGCCCAGCGAGAACACCAGAATGACCATCCACGGATCATAACCTGCGCTGGTCAGCGCTGGTGTAAACCCAGCGACAGGCAGTGGCACCAGCACGTTGAAACCGCTGATGGCCGCCACAACAAA
>JAGWVZ010000313.1 GCA_018970625.1 Myxococcales bacterium
AGCGGGTAGTGTCACTCGGTGCTGGTGAAATTCTGCTGACCAGCATGGACAAGGACGGTACGCGCGATGGTTACGATCTGGAGCTGCTGGCTGAAGTGACCCGCCGGGTGGACGTGCCCGTGATCGCGTCCGGTGGAGCGGGCACGCTGGCGCACCTGGCCGACGCTATCACCATCGGTGGCGCGCACGCCGTACTTGCCGCCTCTATTTTTCACTTCGGTGAATTTACGGTAGGCGACGCAAAGAAATACCTTCACGATGCCGGAATTGCCGTTCGCAACGATGGCATGGAGTAAGAACATGAAAGAGTCGACGCCGAAACCGCTCCCGTTGCCCGACTGGCTGAACCGGGTGAACTACAACGCCGATGGTCTGGCACCCTGCGTGGTGCAGGACGTGGTGACGTCGGACGTGCTCATGCTCGCCTGGGTCAATGCCGAAGCGCTGCGGCGCACCTGCGAGACGGGTACGATGTGGTACTGGTCCCGCTCGCGAAACGAGTTCTGGAACAAAGGTGCCACCAGCGGCGCACTGCAGGATGTCGTGAGTCTGCACCTCGACTGTGACAACGACACGCTGTTGGCGATGGTGTTCCAGCACGGCGGCGGCGCGTGTCACACGGGCGCTCCAACCTGCTTTGATCCCCCGACCGGGTTTGATTCGTCTGCACCGGCCGCGCCGCGCCACATCGCGTCCGAGCTGCTCCGTCTGGTCGAAGAGCGGGATCACCTGCGGCCCGAAGGCTCCTATACGACAAAGCTCCTTCAGGGTGGCGTTGACCGGGCAGGCAAGAAGGTGGGCGAAGAGGCCACCGAGACCGTGATCGCGGCCAAAAATGCGGTAGAGGGGCGCGGCACCGACGAGCTGGCGAACGAGTCGGCTGACCTGCTGTATCACCTGCTGGTGCTGTGGCGTACCGCTGGAATCGCGCCGTATGAGGTCGTGGAAGCCCTTCGCCGTCGCCGTTGATGCAAGTGCGTGACGCGGGACACGTGGATGTCGAAGGCGATCCGATGAGGTCGCACGGCGGATCGGCGCGGATGGCGTGCGGCAGACGGGTTCAGACAGCACGGGCTGGGGCGTGGCCGCCGCCCTGCGAAGCGCTCCTGCGGCTTATGGTCGCGCTCGGTCTGGCTCTCCTGGGGGCCGGCGTCGCTGGTTGCACGGTCGAACCAGCATTGCCGTCCTGGGCGGCACCGTCGATTGAGGGCAACGAGGGCGTGTCGGCGGCGTTGGCGGTCAGCGCACATGCCGCATCGATAACGAGAGCCATGGACGCGCTCCCGTCGTCAACCTGCCGCGCCCGGTCGGGCCAACAGGGCTGGATGCAGTCGCAGGTGCGGGTCGAGTACGTGCGCAAGCATCGCAGCCTGCCGTCGGAGCGGCTGGTCGAGACGATCGACTGGCGTCAGGACGACGATGGCGATGTCGCGTCTCGGCGGACGATGACGTCGCGACTACCGGATGGGCGGTTCGCCGTGCGCAGCGTGGAGACGCGGCGAGTTGGTCAGCGCTGGTACCGGGGGCTGGATGGCCACTTTGCGGACGCAGCCAGGATCGCCAACATCGACGGGGAGCTTCAGGAGGAGCGCTTCCGGCTTGTCGATGAGCTTCTGTCCACGGTCCGTTTGCAGGGCGGCGTCCTGACCCACGCGAGTGCGCTGCACGGAAGTTTGTGTGGTCTGGCGCATACGGTGGATCTGACCGCCAGCTTGACCGGGCGTGTGCGATGGCGTGTGGACGGTCGTTCGGGGTGGATTCGATGGGTCGATGAACATGGCACCAGCGTGACCGTACAGTTCGTAGAGCAGCTCTCTTTGGCGGTAGGTGCCGAGGTCGAGGCTCCCGAACAGGTCTTTCGCGTGGAGCGCGACCCATCGTGGGAAGATATCCAGGCGCTGGTTCAGCTGGGGATGGCCGAGGGTTGGCTGGGCGCTCCCAGAGAAGTGCGTCCACAGGAGTGAGGACGGCAGCGAGCGCCTGAAACGGACCGTCTGGTCGACCGTTTTCGAGAGTCGGCGATAGCGCGCGCTCTGGATTGGCGCAGCTCCCGTGCCATCAGGGTTCGGTAAGGAAGACCACGAGGATAAGGTCCAGTCAGGCGGCCCCCGGCTGGGTGTGCCACATCAACAGTGAATGAAGAGGGTCGTGTTCGGTGAGTGGATTCACCGGTTTGTCGAGCGTGGTTTGCGCCGATTGCTGTGAGCCTTGACCGCGGACGCTGACGCTCGCATGGTCGGCGAACCGAATCACCGTGGGTTGTGCCCACCCTGAATATTCACGCTCTTTCATGGACCGTCATGCGCCTGAAGATTGAAACCGCCTCGCCGGGCTCCACTATTGTCGCCGGTTTGACCGCTCTGGTCGTTGGGCTTCCGTTCGACCGTTCGGCCGACGACCTCGGGGTGCCAGCTGCGGTAGCCGAGCGGCTGATGGCAGAGTCACGCCGGGTGAATTTCAAGGCAGAGCTGGGCGAGACCGTTTACGCGCAGGGTGAGGGAGAGCAGGCATGGTTTGCCCTGATTGGCTCGGGTGTATCGCCGCGCGCAACCTCGTATCGTCGCGTCGGCTCAGCCGTTGTGAAGTTGGCGCGAACGCTGCGCGTTCAGTCCGCAGTGGTTCGTGGTACGTTCATCGCCGATCGGGCGCGTTATCTGGCCGAGGGACTCGCGCTCACCGGTTACGCCTTTGACCGCTACAAGAATCGCACCGAGTCAGAGCGTGCCCGGTTACTGAGCGTTGTTACGATTGCCGGTGACGAGACGCTGGCTCCCGCAGTGAAAGTGGGTCTCGAGACCGCGGAGTCGGTGTGTACGGCGCGCGATCTGGCCAATGAGCATCCCGGTCGCTGCACGCCGGAGTTTCTGGCCGAGCAGGCGCGGGAGCTCGCTGCGAGGTATGGCTTTGAGGCAACGATTCGCGATGAGCATCAGCTGATTGCCGAGGGCTTCAATCTGATTATGGCGGTGGGGCAGGGCAGTGCGCAGAAGCCACGTCTGATTCACCTGACCTACCGGCCCACCGGTGCTGTGAAACAGCGCATTGTGCTCGTCGGAAAGGGCGTGACGTACGACTCTGGTGGCTACTCCATGAAGCCTGCAGCCAATCAGGTGAACATGCACCTTGATATGGGTGGCGCGGCTGCAGTTCTGGGCGCAGCAGACGCGGTCGGCCGTCTGAAGCCAGCGGGTGTCGAGGTGCACTTTATTGTGCCGACCGTCGAAAACCTGGTGTCGTCGAACGCCTTCAAGCTGAATGAGATCGTGAAGGCCTATAACGGTGCCACGGTCGAGATCCTGAATACCGACGCCGAGGGACGGCTGATTCTGGCGGATGCCCTCGCGTACGCGACGAAGCTGGAGCCCGACGCCATCATTGATCTCGCTACGCTCACCGGTGCTTGTGTTGTCGCGCTGGGAGAAGAGACCGCCGGCGTCTTCAGCAACGACAATACGCTGGTGAGCAGCTTTCTGGACGCTGCCGCGGCTGCAGATGAGTCGATGTGGCGCATGCCGCTGACGGAACGTCTGGATGGCGCACTGAAATCAGACTTTGCCGACATGAAGAACATCGGTGGGAAGACGGCTGGCGCCATCACGGCGGCCTTGTTCCTGAAGCGGTTTGTGGGCGATACCCCATGGATTCACATCGACATCGCAGGCCCCGCGATGACCGAAGCCGAGTGGGAGTACATCAATAAAGGTGGCACGGGATTCGGCGTGGCATCGTTGTCAGAGTTCGTCACCCGCGCAGGTGCCTGATCGCCGCGACCGTTGTCGATGATGACTGCCGTCGCGGAGAAGGGCGTCAGCTGGTCATACCCGCGTTCTGGCCTCTGACGGCTCACGTGGCCCGTGACTCACTCGACAGGCAGTCCAAGCATCTCGCCGATGGTGCGAACAGCCAGCTCGCGCTCGCCTGACTGTGCCGCGAACGCAGCACCGTACAGAGCGAACATCTCGAGCGCATCCGGATCGTTCTGCTCAATGAGTGCTCTGAAATCAGCGAGCGCAGCATCCACTTCGGGCGTTCGGCCGCGCTGGGTGTGATACCACGCGTTCAGAAGGCCCATGTGGGCTGGTAGCATGGTGCCGTCGGCGATCAGAGCGAGCTGAAAATTCTCGGCGGCCCGCTCCCAGTTCCCATTGATGAACTGAATCTGGCCCTCAGCCATGTGCAGCATAGCGCGGGCAGGATCGGCGTCGTTGGCGGCGACCGGTCGTCCCACGGCCTCTTCGCCCACCGTGGCGGCCGGCAACAAAGACTGGTGACGCCGCATACGCTCTCGTTGCGTAGTCCATTGATCGAGGCTCAGGCTGGGGAGCATGGCCCGGTCAGGCGGGACAAAAAGTTGTGCCTCGGCGAGCAGGCAATCCATGAGCTGAATGCGAAGCTGCAGCAGGTCCGGACGTGCGTAGCCGGAACGCATGAGGGCGTCGTACATGGCGACGGCGCCGCCATTGTTGGCGGTCAGTCCAGTACCCTCCGCGATCCGGTTGAGCATGGCTGCCCGGGCTTCGGCCTGACCGGGTGGCTCGGGTACCGGCGCTTCGGGATTGGCCCGTTCGACATTGGCCGACTCACGCTCTTCGCGGGCGCGGGCGACGCTGTTGTTGGCCGGGGTCGACTGAGGCAGCCGGTTTCCGAAATAATCGATGTAGATGTCATAAAAGAGGACTGCCGAGTCGTAGTTTTCGAGGCGAAAGTACGTACGGGCAGCCCCCAGATAGTACTCCGGGATGCCGGGGTCCTGCTGAATGGACGCGAGAATAATGGGAATGGCGCCCGCGTAATCCTGGTCGCGGTACATCTGCCGAGCTTCTTCGTAGCGCTCCGCAGCGGTTTGCGCGAGGGCATCGCCGGCGAAGAGCGCGGGCGCGAACACCAGGGCAGTGAGTAGGGTCAGGCGTTTCATAGGGAATCCGTCAGGTCTGGCGTGGCAGGGAGCGC
>JAGWVZ010000314.1 GCA_018970625.1 Myxococcales bacterium
CCGCTGCAAACGATTCGGTGGATGCTGCCGATAGCGATGTCCCTTCCACAGCTCCCACGGGGTCCCGCGCCACGGCTCGTTCGTTTGCGGGCGATGACCGCGTACTGACTCATTCACCATCGCTCGCCTATGGAACCGGCGGTTTTCGCATGTCGCAGGCCACGGGTATGCCGACAGGCGACTTCGGTCTGAGCCTGTTTGGTGAGTACTACGGTGGTCAGAGCGTCGTGCGCAATGGCGACTCTGCCCGGCGATTTGTAGGCACTCTGGGTCTGTCATGGACGCCTATCCAGTACTTTGAGGCCTGGCTGTCGCTTGGTGCACGTTCGACGACCAACTCACTGGGTCGCCCCGAGCTGATTCAGTCGGTGGGCGACATCTCGCTGGGTCTGAAGGGCATGTACGAGTTCCTGCCCGGCATTCACGGCGCGGTCGTCCTTCGCCTGAACGCCCCTGCAGGTGCGGACACCGTCGGTCTTGATTTCGGTGCGCTGGGCGTGGACGTGCTGGCCGTGGGTACGATTGACCTCCGCGATCTGGCCGATGTCCCTGTCCGTGTGCACGTGAACGCCGGTTATATTGTGGATGGCAGCAGCAATCTCTTTGAACGGGAGCTCGACCGGGTAGAACGGTTCGGACAACATGTGTTCGACTACAACCGCGCGCACATCGGTTTGGGGGTTGACGCACCCGTGCCGTACGTGACGCCTTCGCTCGAGTGGACGATGCAGGTGCCGAGCGGCGCCGCCTGCGACAGCTTCAATCCGCAGCCGTGTGTGAGCGAAGGCGGTTTTTCTGCGGTCCCCAACTACCTGACGATCGGCGCCAAGTCGGCCCCGATGGGTCCCGGCCTGATCGTGAATACGGCGTTTGATCTGGGTCTGACCACCGCGGAATCGCAGGGCACGCCCGCGATTCCCGGCTGGAACTGGATCTTCGGTCTGTCGTACGATCTGAACACAGCGCCCGCACCGGCACCCGTGGTCGTACCAGAACCTGTCGTGGCTGCGGTCAGCCATGTGCGTGGGGCACTGACCGACTCCGCCACCGGCGCTCCCATTGAAGGCGCGCGCGTCCGCTATGTGGGCACCGAGTTTACGGATCAGGTTACCGGAGCAGACGGTCGCTTCCGCTCCTTCGACTTCGCCCCGGGCACGGTCGTGAACATCGAGATCACGCACCCGAACTACAACCCTCGTACGCTTGAGGTGACGGTCTCGGATACGGTCCGCGAAGGCAATATCACACTGGAACAGGCCTTCGTAGGAACTCGCCTGCAGGGTGAAATCGACCTCGCCGGCGATCCGGCAGCCGTAAGCATCGTGCTGACCGGTGAGGATTCTTACGAAATCTCGCTCGAAGAAGGTGAGTCCACCTTCCAACAGGATGTCGCTCCGGGTGAGTACCGCCTCTTCGTCGTGGCTGACGGACACGTCTCCGTGCTGGAAACCCGCACGTTCGAGGCTGGCTTGCTCCCCTTGCCCATCGAAATGGAAGCCATCCCCGCCGGCACCAACCTGCGTCTGACCCTCACGGGAGTCGAGTTCGTGGAGGGCAGCCCCGGCGTTGGCTTCGATGAAGAGAACGCATTGACTGCAGACGGACAGGCTGCGCTGGATGAGCTGGCCGCGTTCATGGATGCCGACCCCTCCATGCGGGTGCGTGTTCGCGCACACATCGACGACCGCGAGGATGGTCAGCTGGAGTCTGAGCTCACCGAAGCTCGCGCACAGGCTGTCGTTGACTACCTCGTCAGCAAGGGCGTCAGTTCCAACAGACTGCGCTCGGAAGGCGTTGGAGCCCTTGAGCCGCTGTTCCCCAACGTTTCGGAGCGCAACCGCGAGCTCAACAACCGCGTTGAACTGCAGGTCGTTCGCTGAGGCAGGCCGGCCGCGAGCGACTGGTCGTCGGTCGCGGAGGCTTCACATCTCAGCGGCCAGAGCAGAGCAGTGACCGCGTCAGTTGAACGCCCGTTAATCAGCGATCACCTGCGCGGTAGACGCATTGTCAGAGCCATATCGCGTCTCCCCTGGTCATGCGGCACGCCGCACGATGACGGGTGTCGCACCCCGTTGCCTGACTCGCCCGGTATACGGACCACATGCGAAGGCCTGAAGCACTGCCCGTTGCGATAACAACCAGGCCGGCATCGCGAATTGGACGGTTTTCAGGCTTAGCGAAGGTAGCCAGCCAACCGGGCCTGCTCAGTTGGACAGGGCGTGGGCGCATGAATCACCAGCTGACTGCCGCCTCGCCCAAGGTTGACCTGATACATCTGCACCCGAAGCACTGACCATGCTACCGTCAGAATCGGGATCATGAACAGGAACCCCACGAAGAATGCGAGGAGTCCAGCGAGGGACATCGCTGACGCCACCAGCGCGAACAGAAGGCTGGTGCCCAACTGCAACCACAACGTCTCTCGCGCGTACTGCATCACTCTGCTCATGGCGAAGGGGGCCGACGTGTTTTCGGTCAGCTCTGCCACCGTGAGCGCTGAATTCATCAGAATACCCATACCCATGATGCACGCAAACACCGCACATCCGCCAAGAGCCGCCGCCGCGATGGTGACTACGCCCAGTTCGCTTCCAGCGCTCTCGGCGGTCATCGCGAGCGCCATGACGGGCAACATGAACGCCCACACCACCACCTGAATCATGATCGCCAGGCCAACGCCCCAGACGAGGTTGGTCACAAACGAAGGCACACCGCGCTTGATCCAGTACCCGAAGTCGCTGAACTCAAAGGGTGGCGTCGTCTGCGGATGTCCTACGGCAATGCGTTGCCCGATCTCGGCGCACCAGCCATTCACCGCCATCTGACCGACAACGGGGACCATCATGAGCAGCAGGGCACGCAGCACGTTCATGAAGCCGCCGGGACCGTCCATGGCCGCCTTGATCGCCTGCGAAAACTGAACCGAAGGGCGTGAGACACCGCAGGATGGGTGGCCGTAATCGCTGCCAGGATGAGACATACCGAACTCCATGTTGAGGGGGCTTTCCGACCGCTACGCTTGTAGCCCGACAAACCATGCTGCACAATGCACCCGAAACCAGAAGTCGCGGGTCTGCACCAGATAACCCGGCAGCCGGGCGGAATGAAGACGCTTGATTGGCGGTTTGTATTCGGTCCAACGATTGGAGTAATCACGGTGATGATCGAGGCTGGGTCAAAAATAGTTGGCGAAACGACGAGTCCGCCCGCGCCGCCGGCGCGTTCGCAGGCGTCCGGCATGCGCGCAACGTTCGGAGCGGCCTGCCGCCCTGCCTCCATTCCATTTCTGGCACGACGCTCGTGGAGGTCGCAATGGATCCTGTCTGTATTGGTGCTGGTTGGGCTGGTCGTGCCGAGTCTGGCGCGTGGTCAGGGCACGGTCGCCGAGCAGCGGGCGCGCCTTCCGCCGCCGGCGACTTGCGCTGACCCGGTAGAAGGGGTCTGGCGTAGCCACCAGTTTCACGAGACGTGGGAGGAGTGGGGCATTTTTACGCTCGAAATTCGACGCGTCCCCGGCAGTGAAACGGCGTTGACCGGGCGAATCGTGAACCGCTCGTGGTACGCCGACGCCACGGTCAGCGAGCCGGGTAACTGTCGAGGAGAACTGGATTATCTGGTGACCATGCAGGCGGATGGTGAGTATCGGGATGGCGCAGTGCGCTTCGGTGGCACCAGCTGGGAGCTCAACGCGGTCTATTGCGGCTCGAGTTTCGGTTTCGCCTACAACCTGGACCGCTTCTCGGGCGTCATCGATTCTGAATTGCAGGAGTTTCAGAGCGTCAATAACGACGGCGGACGGTACATTGATGTCCCGACCGTTTTTCGGCGGGTGGAGTGCTTCGAGACGCCGCCGGCGCCATCGATCACGGTACAGCCACCCCCTTTTGTGCCCGAGCTGGACCGTCCCGGATGTCTGGGGTGATGTAAACACATGCTTTCGCTGACTTCACTGGCATCAGCCGCCTCGCCATCCCGGTCTCGCCGACGACGTCCTGCTTCGGCGGCTCCGGCACACGGTGCTTCGCAGGGCGGCACTCCGACTTCGGGGCGCACGGCCGTGTGGTGGGTTTCTTTTCTGCGACGGATGGCGCCGCCAGCCCGACGCGCGCGCGAACTGTTTCCGTTGACGACCTCGGGCATGCTGGTCGCGTTAGGGTCAGGGTGGGCATTTCAATCCTACGGGATGGGTCGCATTGACCTGATTTTGTTGGTGATTGGTGCCATCGGTCTCGCGTTGGTGGTGCTGTCTGTCACCGCGGTGCTGGTGGGTGTGTTGGCCCTGCGTCCCTGGGTTGCTCAGATTGGGGAGTCGGGGACGCGCACGCTGGAATGCGGCGTCTGGAGCCAGAGTGGTGTCCGGCTGCCTGCACTGCGATGGCTGCCGTTTGTGCACATTTCCTGGCGCTGGGTGTCGCCCGACGCCCGGGTGACCATGGATCGAACAGGCAAATGGATTCTGGAGCGGGTACTTCCCCGTCGCCGGACCATCGTGGGGAGCGTGGAGCGCCACATCGATGTCACGGATGTCTTTGGACTGGCTGGCGTGACGTTGCGCCATCGCTCGACAGGTCAGGTGACGGTGCTTCCGGGTTCAGGGGCGCTGAACCGCATTCGGGTGGTCAAGGGGCTGGCGGGTGGACACGACCTGTCCCATCCGGATGGACCGCCCACCGGCGACCGCATTGATCTAAGGCCGTACGCGCCCGGCGATCCGGTGCGTCTGGTGCTGTGGAAGGTCTTTGCACGGTCAAGGCGGCTCGTGGTTCGAACGCCCGAGCGTGCCATCAGTCCCGTTCAGAAGACCATCGCATACATGGTCGCTGGCCCGAACGATGAAGCCTCGGCTGGAGCCGCGCGCAGCGCACTTGAGGATGGTTCGCTGGGCGAAGACTGGGTGATGGGCGCCGATGGCACGCCTACCATCTCGTCCGAGGTCGGCGAAGC
>JAGWVZ010000315.1 GCA_018970625.1 Myxococcales bacterium
AGGAAACTAAGGACACACCGAACGACACGGCAAACGCGAAGCATGCCGCGACCATTCCACGGCGTCTGCACAGTGCAGTCCTGATGTTATCGTACGTCCGCCAGAAAAGACGTGGTGACATGACACACAACGCTTCGGACAGCGCGAATGCATAGACCGGAACGCTCGTTCGTCGTACATCGTCAGACAGCTTCTTCACGATGGCGACCAGCATGCGACATGTATTCCGACTGACGGCACTGGCGATTGTTCTGGCCATTGCGCCCCCCTGGGGTCCGGCGCTCGCGCAGACACCAGCAGGATCCAGCAATCCAGCGCCGAGCGGTCCGGCATGGCTTGGTGTGATGCTGGCGCAGGATGTCGGCCCTCATGGTGGTGTTATGGTCCGTCGGGTCATGCCCGGCTCACCGGCCCTTCAGGCTGGCGTTTCGGCAGGTATGGAAATTCTGTCCATCAACAGTGTTGTTCCGACGTCGCCCGAGCACTTCGTACAGCTTGTTTCAGCTACAGGCTCCGGAGCGGTCGCGGTGCTTGCAGTGTACGACCGCCCGGCGCCGCTTGAAGTTCGGCTGGCGGCGAGGCCGCCACGAGGGTTCAGCTTCGCCGACGCGATGGTAGGGCAGTCTTTGCCTGACCTGCAGGTCGACGATGTGCACAGTGAACAGCCCGTTGACCTGAGGCCGGATGTCATGCCGCCCGTTACGGTGGTTGAGTTCTGGGCGACCTGGTGCGGCCCATGTGCAATGGCGCTCCCGTTTATGCACGACCTGCGAAACCGCTTCTCGAATGAGCAGTTGCGCATGATTTCCATCAGCGACGAAGACCCGGCGACGCTGCTGGCTCACCTGAGCAACGCCCCCATGAGTTGGTACGTCGGCTCAGACCCTCAATCAGACGTCATCGGCGAGCTGTGGGTCGACAGTTATCCGACGTGGATGGTCATCGACGCTCAGGGTACGATCATGGCGGTTGAACGCGGAGCCGACGGCATAGACAGGGTGCGGCAGGCGGTGGAACGCGTTCTTCTGGCCACGCCCTGACGCTGCTCTACTGGCCGAAGAAAGCGCGAATGAGCCGGGTTCGGTTCGAGACCTGTGGGATCGTGCCGTACATCCCTCGGAAGCAGACATTCAGGCCGGCATCGATATTGTCCGGGTCACTGAGCTGGTCACACTCATTCTCAAGCGGATAGTTGTAGCCCCACCAGGCTACCATGCTGTGGTTGGGCTTGACATCGTAGTCATCGGTTGCGTTCAGAGCGAGGAAGCGCTCCATGAATTCGCCCGTGACTTCTGGCCGCTCGCTGTCAACCGGCCAGCCTACGTTGAACCACACCAGCGGAAGATCGGCTCGAAACGGCTGCAGGTCAAACATGGTCGGGATTCCCACATAGTGGGTGTCTGGCAGGTCACCAGGGCCACTCGCATAGAGCGCGGGGTCAGGAATCGACGCGAACGCGTAAAAGTCGAGGAGCGGCGTCGCCTCGTAGTCGGCGTCCTCTGCGAGCTCGAGCAGGTCGGCTTCCGAGTAGTAAAGGGGGTCGATGACGGCAGCCCAGGCCCGCTGCACGGCGGGGAACGTGACCCCCGTCTCTCCGGCTTCGGCGTCCACGAACACGGGAACGACAGCCTCCATGAAATGGGACCAGTTGATGCCGACCGACAACTGAACGGTCGGGAACTGCTCGGCGAGGCTGGTGTCCAGCAGGCGCAGTAGCGCTACGAAGTACGGCCAGTCCTGCGGAGCCGACAGATAATGACGCTCCATCTCGGTGCCGACGACGACCCGCACGATGGGGGACTCGGACGGGTCGAGAGCGTCAAGCGCATCCAGGAGCTCGCCCACAATAGCCTGCTGATAGTCGGAGTTGTTCTCGCTCTGACGCAGCTGGAAGGTGAATGAGGCCTCACGGTTGCCCGGTTCGTCGCGCTCCAGGCCCCGCCAGTCCACGAGCCACTCACGATTCATGCGTTGCAGGTCCAGTACGAGCGTGACCTGAGTATCGGCACGGTCGATCAGCTGCACCCCGAAGTCCTCGTCCCAGAAGTCTTCGATCTGTTTGGAGAACGAAGCGGCGTTTGCGTCACCCGTCCGAAGAAAACCCAGTTCACTGTGCATCTGCGACTGCAGAATCACGTGGTTGGCAGCATCGAGATCAGCGCCGAAGACGTCGAGCGTCGTGTACAGACTGCGAACCGGAGTAGCGAAGAGCGCCCGGTTGGCAGGGTTCAGCGCGAGCTGCCCCGAGGACGGGGTCAGAAACTCTGGCGGTCCGGCGGGCTCGTCTTCGCCACAGGCGATGAGCAGAGGGGACACCAGCAACGAGAATAAAGCGACTCGAAAAAGTGTGGTCATGGAGCGCATGCGTGGGCAAAGAGATCAGTAAATGACAGAACCCGAGGTCGGGGTTTCGGAGTTACGCGAAGGCGTCTGGGTTTGTGTGGGTGCCGTTGGACGACGCTCGCGCACGAGGCGAGGAGCGTCCGTGAGTACCTCGTCATCGAGCAACGCAGAAGGACCCGTCGCGACAGGGGCAGCTTCGGCCTCCTCGGTCTCGCCCATCGTACGAAGGACCACCTCGGTACGCTGCCCGATGATGGAATCGACAACGTCGGCATTGGCTGCGGTGCTGGACTGCGCGCCAGCCTGCTGCACCAGCTGAAGCACGGAGGCGCCCGAGCCGCCCGCGCGAGTAGCCTGTGCGACCGCGACCGGATCCGAGCGCAGCTCTTCAACAGACGCGTCCGTGTACACCAGCATATAGGCGGCAAACATGGTCGACCGATCTTCCACCCGCAGGCGGGTCACCCCATCGCTCCATGCAGCGCGCACGAGCTGACGGATACCCAGTGAGTCCTCTTCAAAATCACTGGTCTCCGGACGTCCAAGCGCCTGTCCCAGACGCTCCACGAATGCCTCAAAACCGATGAACCCGAGCGTCGATAGCTCGTAGAGCTCCATGTATTTCACCAGACGTCCGTTGGTGAACACATAGAACCGATTGCCGACATCGAGACGAGCCGTCACCATGGACTGCCCCTGTTCACCTACGATCTCGCCGCGAATGACGGCGACTTCGTATCCCGTCCGCAGCTCCTCGAAGCGTTCCAGGCTGCTGGCGATCCGCTGAAAGCGTGCATCCGACTCGCGACTGACGCGATCAATTTCAAGCGGGTCGCTCATCTCCTCGACGAGCGCCCGGTAGTTCGCGCGCTCCCGCTCGCGATGATACGCCAGCACCTCTTCTTCTGACGCGCCCCAGGTCACGCCCTCGATCGCAGACGCAAGGCCCGCGTTCTGCGCATCTGCTTCAGGCGCATGCAAAACGGCCAGACCGCCCGCAAGTACGACGGCGAGCAGAATTCGGATGAAAATG
Source organism: Myxococcales bacterium (assembly GCA_018970625.1). The sequence goes on from JAGWVZ010000315.1 coordinate 3,377, forward strand.
GACATAGATGCCTCGTGCACAGGGCTGCTCAGACGGACTTTCGCATACGTTCGAGATAGGACTTTACGCCACTACGGATCTCGTTCGAGACAATCGGTGAAATCACCTTCGCAAGCAACGCATTCACCTGCATCTCGGTCTCCATACGCTGACGATACACCACACGGGTTCGACCAGGCCCCTCGGTGACGAAATCAGCCTTGCCACTCGACCACATGTTGCTGGTGCGAATGGTCTCCCACTGCAGGGTGTTCTCGCTCGGAAACGAATATCTGCAGGTGTACTCACCTGCAAAGGTGACGCCCTTCTCTGACCGGGGAACAAGCGTCAGCGTTACCGTCATGTCGTCAATTCGCTGATGACCTTTCAGCGGTCCATAGTTGGCCACGATGGCATCGATGCTGCCGAAGTGCTTCTTGACTCGTTCGATGGGCGCATCGACGACAAACGTCTCTTCGTACTCACCCGAGAATCTGGGCATGAAAGGCTCCGTTCATAGGTCACGCCGAGGAATCCCGGCGTCCTGCCCATCTACGCGAATCGTGGCGTGCCGGCAACCGAGCGCAAACCATCCGGAACCGACGTCGAATGCAATCCCACGCTCAGCATGAAGCACTCGAAACCTGACCCCTCCAGCGCGCCAGCAGCCGACGCCGAGTCAATATCGGAGACCGCGACCGCAACCGCGAAGTCAGGCAGCGCAACTCCCATACGCTCAAAGTGATGCATGTCGGATGCCGATGGACCGTCCGCATGCCCCGTCACTCCGACCAGACGACCCGTCGCGCCATCAGGCGCGTTCCGCCGAAGTCGCTGGACGGCGTCCATGTCAGCAGGACTGCGAACCACGAGCATCACATCGAGGCCCAACTCGGACGCAAGGCGATACAGTGACCGCAGGTCGCGATCGCTGTGAATGGAGGGTTCAAGCGTTACGGCCGCGGCACCGTGCGCACGGGCCATCGTGATCTGAAGGGGATCCAGCACCGACTCGCGACACAGGACCGGCAGACTGGTCACCTGCGCCGCCGCCAGAACATGGCGGTAGACGTCTTCAAAGGGTTCGAAGTCGCCTTTGATGGCAAGCGCACTCACTCCCGCCTGCTCGAGTTCACGCACGATGTGCCCTACCCGTCCAGGATCGCCATTGCCGTCGCTGACCGTCAGCTGAGCGACCACCGCACGGTCGGCACGGGGCACGCGAATCGCGTCATGGAATGAAGGGGGGAGCGGAAGCGCCATCGCAAGTGCCTTGTAAACACCTTCGGCGTTTTCTTTACGGCGACCCTCAACCCAAGCCACCTTGCGGTCAAGAAATCGTGCTACCGTAGCGGTCATGGAAACCACGAAATGAAGGAACGGCCGGGACCAAAAGGTTTCACTTGAGAAACCGCAGGGCTTCTGCCCACGACCATCGTGGACGTGAACTCAAGTCACAGACGTACGCGTGAACGTCAAACGTTAACCAATGCCGTTGGCGCATAGTCCAGCGTGACCGCCGCTGACAACAAAATACGATATAGCACGCAGGCTTACGCTATTCCC
>JAGWVZ010000316.1 GCA_018970625.1 Myxococcales bacterium
GGACCGCCTGCGAAACACGGGTGTCTGTTGCCGGGGCCGTTCCCGCTCGACCACGAAGGGGCGATTTTCTGGCAGAGGCTTTGCTCATGGCTGGCCGACTCCCTGGAAGCTGTTCACGCAACGCCTCAAAGTGAACGAGCTCACGTCGCGCACCTTCGATGGTGAAACCTCGCTCCATGGTCAGATTTTTGACCACGAGAAGGACCTCGACGTCTCTTCGGCTGTAAATGCGCTGGCCGGAGGGAGATTTTTCAGGGCGCAGCTCCGAAAATTCCTTCTCCCATGCCCGCAGTGTGTGCTGCCGGACATCCACGATCCGTTCCACCTCGCCGATCTTGAACCATGATTTCTCGGGTATGTTCGGCATGGGTGGTCCACAGGAGCGAGGCTGTGCGCTGCACAGCGGTCGTTCAGCTCTCTTCGTCGGTCACATCGGAGCCGTCGCCACCGTTCACCTGACTTTTCAGGACCGGCGACGCCTTGAAAGTGGCGACGTGCCGGGCGGTGATCTCGATCTCGGTTCCTGTCAGTGGGTTACGACCAACCCGGGGCTTTTTGAAGCGGACCGAGAAGTTACCAAACCCGCTGATCTTGACCTTCTCGCCAGCGCCGAGAGCATCCTTGAGGATCTCGAATGTGCGATCGACAAGGTCAGCGCTTTCGCGCTTCGAGAAGCCACCTACCTTTTCATACAGCTCGGCCGCAATATCGGCCTTGGTGGTGGTGGCGGAGCCTGGGGATTCGTTATCGTGCTGTGACATGGGATAGATACTGCTCAAACTTCAACGATGACAAAGGCTTGGTGGCACTACGCTAACTTTCGCCAGTTCTCAAGAGCGCTGTGAAGCTCCACTGCGCTTCTGCAGCGCATCCAGCACCTGTTGGTGGGCTGACTGGATCTGTTCATCGGTCAGCGTGTCACTCGCGCTGCGGTATGTAAATCGAACGCCAACGCTTCGCATTCCGGGCGCGATCTTGTCACCCTGATACACGTCGAACGGAAACCACGACTCCAGAATTGCGGGACGCGCCAGACGGATCACCTCGGTCAGTTCAGACCAGGTCACCACCTGCGGAACAAGCAACGCGGCGTCGCGGATGCTGGGAGTGCGGCGAACGGGCGTCTGATACGCGACACCTGCGACAGGCAGACCCAACCAGAGCGACAGATCGAGCTCGGCCGCGAACACCTCGCCACTCACATCGAAGGCTTCGACAACGTCGGGATGGAGTTGTGCAACCCAACCGATTTTCACACCAGCCGCGTGGACTTCCGCAAACTCACCCGGGTGACACCACGCTTCGGGGGTGGCAGCCACGAACTGGATGGGCCGGTCAAGAACACGGCCGATGGAGCGGATCGTACCTGCGATATCCCAGCCATCGAAACCACGTCCGGCGCCATGCCAGGAGCCATCCGCGACACCCCATTGCACGGCAGCCCATGCCACCGGTTCCGGGCCACCGGACGGATTGTCAGGCGTTCGAAACACCGCCCCGGTCTCGAAGAGCGCCGCGGAGGGGTTCCCAAGCGCCTGATTGCTCCGGACGTTTCGGAGCAAACCGGGAAGGAGTGTGGTGCGCATGACGGCCAATTCGCTGCTGAGTGGGTTCAGCAGCCGTACCGACGCGGGTTCACCGAAGTGGGCAAGCTCGGCGTCCGATACCATGGACCAGTTCACCGCCTCGTAGAGCCCCGCTTGCACGCTGGTCTCGATGACGCGTCTGAACGAGCGCCGCCATGAGGCGTCTTCGATGGGCGGATGAAGCTGTTGCACGGGTGCATCCGACCGCTGCTGATGGCGCATGCCCAGCTCGCCAGCCGGAAGACCGGAAGGGAAATCATCGTAACCACGAAGGCGACCGATCTCTTCGACCAGGTCGATCGGACGCACCAGATCAGGGCGGAAGCAGGGAACCTCCACGAGCAGATGTTCGCCCTGTTTGGTCACCTTGAGGCCGAGCGAGTTCAGCAGGCGCGTGCACTCATCGGCCGAAACCGCAACGCCGAGGATCTTTTCGGGCAAGGTCAGGGGCAACCGGACCTCTGCCGTCTGAGGCCGAACCCCGTGGGCCACTGCCCAGTCAGCGCTGACCTGACATGACATCCCTGCGCCGAAGTCCTGCAACAGCTCAATGGCGCGCGCCATGGCCGCGAGCGTTGTGTCGACATCGACGGAGCGCTCAAAGCGATAGGAAGACTCGGTGCGCAGCCCATGACGTCGAGCGGTGCGGCGCACTGCCGATGGCTGAAACCTTGCAGCCTCAAACACAATCGCGGTGGTTGTCTCGGTGACCGACGAGTCAAGTCCGCCCATGACACCTGCAAGCGCGATGGCTCCACGACCGTCACGAATGGTCAGGTCATCGTGATCGAGGGTACGACTGGACCTGTCGAGCGCTTCGAACGCCTCACCCTGAGTGGCTTTGGCGACCGAGATCACGTTCCCGACGAGGCGGGCACGATCAAAGGCATGCAGCGGCTGACCGTACTCAAACAGCACATAGTTGGTGATATCGACGATGTTGTTCACCGAGCGCTGCCCGACGGCATCAAGACGCCTGACAATCCATGCCGGAGTGGCGCCGACCGTGACATTGGACACAGCGGCAGCGGCGTAGACAGCGCACTGGTCGGGGGCATCGATCCGAACGCTGATCCCGTCGGACAGGGCTGCCGCCCTGCCAATCGTCTGTTGGGGACTGCGCTTCAGAGGTCTCCCGAGCACCGCAGAGAGCTCGCGCGCGATGCCGTAAATGGAGAGGCAGTCCGAGCGATTCGGCGTCAGGCTCACTTCCAGCACGATGTCGTTGAGACCGAGCACATCGGCGAGTGGCGTGCCGGGCACTGCGTCGTCCGCAAGGAGCATCAGGCCCCCGTGATCACTGCTCAGGCCCAGTTCCTTTGCCGAGCACAGCATGCCGAACGAGTCGACGCCACGGATGGCCGCCTGGACGATCTGCATGCCGCCCGGCATGGTGGTGCCGAGCGTCGCGAGTGGAACCTTGATACCGGCGGCAGCGTTTGGAGCACCACAAACGATCTGCAGGGCGTTTCCAGAGCCGTCATCTACGGTACAGACACCCAACCGATCGGCGTTAGGGTGCTGAGTTCGTTGCTGAATATGGCCGACGACGATCCCGCGGAAGGGAGCGCCCAAATCCTCGATGCCTTCCACTTCGATGCCCGCGTCGGTGAGTCGACGGGCGACATAGGCGGGGGTGAGGTCAGCGAGGTCGATAAAATCCTGAAGCCAGGACCAGCTTACGCGCATGGCGTACTCCTCGGGACGAGGCGCGGCGACGCGCCATCAGGGGATAATCAGGCGGGAAACTGTGCCAGAAAGCGCACATCGTTTTCATAGAACAGCCGAATGTCGTCGACGCCGTAGCGCAGCATCGCGACGCGTTCGACGCCGATTCCGAATGCGAACCCCTGCCACTCGTCAGGGTTGAGTCCCACGGCCTCGATCACGGCGGGGTCGACCATTCCGGCGCCGAGGATTTCGATCCAGCGGCTGCCCTTGCAGGTCCGGCAGCCCGTGGTGCAGAAAGGGCACTCGACGTCGACCTCAACGGACGGCTCGGTGAAAGGAAAGAAGGAGGGGCGGAACCTTACGTTGAGCTCGCGGCCAAACAGTCTGGACGCAAACTCGCGGAGAGTACCCTTGAGGTGGACCATGGTGACGTTGCGGTCGATGACCAGCCCTTCCACCTGACGAAAGTTGGGGCTGTGGGTCATGTCCGGGGTATCGCACCGGTAAACCGGGCCCGGCGCTGCGATTCGGACGGGTGGTTTGTAGGCGAGGAGGGTCCGAATTTGGACGGGCGAGGTATGGGTACGAAGAAGCCGACCGCCGCCGACCATAAAGGTGTCCTGCATGTCGCGCGCAGGGTGGTCCGGGGGGAAGTTCAGGGCTTCAAAGTTGTGAAAATCCGTCTCGACCTGTGGACCACCGGCGGCGGCATATCCCATCTCCTCGAAGACACGGAGCATGTCGTCTTCGACGCGTGAGAGTGGGTGCTGTGCTCCGACAATCGGACCTCTGGGCGGCAGCGAGAGGTCACGGCGAACAGCATCGAGGCGAGCCTGACGCGCGGCGAATCGCAGGCGCTCACGTTGTCCCTCGAGCAATGCGTCAATCTGCTGCCGTGCGTCGTTGACAACCTGCCCGAAGGCTGCCCGCTCCGCAGGGGGAACCTGCCCCATGCCTTTCATCGCGTCGGCCAGTGGGCCGGTCTTTCCGACGAACGCTCCCTTGATCTGATTGAGTTCGGCTTCGTTGCGGGCTGTTTCGAAGGCGCTGGAGGCATTCTGGATGACGAGCGCCAGAGACGACTGCAAGTCTGTGAGGTTCATGGTGACCTGTCACGAACGGATGAGGGCCGCCGCCAAAGGGAGGGAGACCGCGGGCGGCGGAGGCTTAGCGGAAAAAGCGGGAAGCACGAACGAAAAAAGCCGACCAGAGGTCGGCTTTCAACGATTCGCGGCCGCGATGCGGTTACTTGGCCGCCGAGGCGAAGTCAGCGATGGCCTTGAAGCCAGCGGGGTCGAACAGGGCGATGTCGGCGAGCACCTTGCGGTCCATCTCTACACCGGAGACCTGAAGCGAGTGCATGAAGCGGCTGTACGGAACGCCGAGGGCCCGGGAGGCAGCGTTGATACGCGCGATCCAGAGGCGACGGAAGTTACGACGGCGCACGCGCCGGTCGCGGTAGGCATAGGAGAGCGCCTTGATGACGGCGTTCTTGGCGGTGCGGAACAGCTTGCTGCGTCCGCCGACAAAGCCTTTGGCGAGCTTGAGGATTTTGGCGCGACGGCGGCGGGCTCGGAAGCCTCTTTTGATGCGGGTCATAACGTACCTTGGTGAGGGCGCAAGGGGAGCGGGCGAAACCCGACTTTATCCCTGACAGACGCC
>JAGWVZ010000317.1 GCA_018970625.1 Myxococcales bacterium
CGGCGAAGCGCTCACTGCGCTGGCCCGTTCTGGTACCGTCGAAGAGCCCGTGCAGGGCATCGGTCTGCATGCTTTCCTGTCGGGCGACGCCGCGAGTGTCGGCAGTCGAGCCATCGTTTTTGTGCCGGCGACGCCGGGTGTCTGGCTGGCCCGCGCTGCAGCTGCCGCGCGTGGATCCACCACCGACATCGAGTTTGTTGTCGCGTTCGACGGCATTGACCGGACGGCTGTACAGTCACGCTGGAAGCGCCTCGTCATGAAGGGCGCCGCCGATGAGCGCGAGGGCGCTGTGCCGATTCAGGAGCTCCGAAAGGTGGTGGATGCCTTACAGGACACCGGCGCCGGCGTAACATTGCTCGACAGGAAAATGGGGCGGGCCTACCCGGGGAGCCAACTCGGAGGCGCTTCATGAGCGATGTGTTTGACACACGCGAAAAGGCGCGCCGCGCTCGCGTTGAGCAGCTGCGCTCTCGCATCGTGGAGTGGGCGCCGGCCTGCATGCGGGCGCTGGTGGCGTCGGTGTGCGCCGCGGCGCTCGCTGCTCAGGTGGGCAGCCCGTTTCTGCAGCTGACCTGTGGGTTTATGGCGATGCTCGGCATGGTCGTGGGCCAGCGGTTGGGTCGTACGGCGTTGCGCAGCGGTGTCCTGCTTCCCTCGCTGGCGCTGGCTGCGCTCATGAGCTGGTGGTTCTCCGGTCTGGTGACAGGCTCGTCGGTGCTGGTGTCGTTGCTGACGCCCGGCGGCGCACTGGGTGTGGCGAGTATTATGCGCCTGGGCCTGACGGTGCTGGCGGTGACGACCGGTCTTCGCGCCATGGCTACCCGTCAACCGCTGTGGGCAGTGGTCGAACTCTCGGCCATGACCGCTGCCGTGGCTGCACTCTTTGCGTCGCACCGCGACGGGGTGGTGGTTCGACCACTCTGGTTCTCGGACGCCGCAGCGACGATGGGCATCGAACCCAGCCAGGCACTGATGGGGGTTGGCGGGGCTCTGGCGACGGCCCTCGCCATTCTGTTGGTTGTTGAGACGCGTCGTCGCATGTCTCTGGCTACCTGGATCGCCCTGCCCACGGTCGCCGTGCTGGCTTTTTTTCTCTTTCGCGTCAGTGACTTGCCATCGCCCGATGACGAGAATGATCTGGGACTGACCGACCGCACGGACAGCGACGAATTCAACCTCGACGACGAGGGGATGCCTGAAAACGGTGGTGGTCAGCCTGAAGAACAGCAGGGCGGTCAGGGCGGCAGTGAAGCCGACGCTGGCGATGCTGAGTCGGGCGGGGGTGCCGGTTCGGACGCCGGCGATGCTGAGTCGGGCGGTGGTGCCGGTTCGGACGCCGGCGATGCTGAGTCAGGCGGTGGTGCCGGTGCGGACGCCGGCGATGCTGAGTCAGGCGGTGGTGCCGGTTCGGACGCTGGCGATGCCGAGTCAGGCGGAAGCAGCTCGCAACAGGAATCGGATGGCTCGTCCGGAGGCGCGTCTGGTGACCCACCACCTGATCAGCAACAGCAGGAGCAGCAGAGCTCATCGAGCCCGCCGCCCCCGCAACCGCCCGATTTCGACTCCAGCCCGCCCAACCCGAGCAACCCGTCTCCGATGGCGATCGTAGTGCTTGGCGATGACTACGAGCCGCCCATGCAGTCGTACTATTTTCGGCAGGAGAGCTGGAGCGACTTCAACGGCAGCCGCCTTGTTCCTTCCCGCGCTGGCTATGACGCGGACGGCATCGATCGGTTTCCCATGATCGTGACCTCCGTACAGGAGCCGCCCGTCCAGACGGTTGAACGCACCATGGTACGCTACACGGTGGCCATGCTGCAGGACCACACGCGTCCGCTGGCGCTCGAGACACCGCTTCGGTTCATTCCGGCGATCAACCCCGATCCAACCCGATTCCGGCGTGCGTACAATGTGGAATCGCTGGCGATGACGGCGGACTATGCATCGCTGCCCGGCCGGACGCTGGACAACCCGACATGGGATGCCCTCGAACGAGCTCACTACGTCGAGACCCCGGACGATCCCCGCTACGCAGAGCTCGCGCAACAAATTATCAACGACTTACCCGAGAGCGCTCGTCAGGACCGGTTCACGCAAGCGCTCGCCATCAAGCTGTGGCTTGACCAGAACCTGATTTACAGCACGCAGCACCAGCACGGTAACTCACGGGATCCCGCCGGCGACTTTCTGTTCGGCGACCGCATTGGATATTGCGTGCACATCGCGCACGCGGCCGTGTTCCTGTGGCGCTCCATCGGCATTCCGTCTCGCATCTCATCGGGCTATATGGTGCCCGCCGAGAATCGACGTGGGTCGAACGTTCTGTTGACCTCTTCGGACGCGCACGCGTGGCCCGAGCTGTGGGTCGACGGGCTGGGCTGGGTCATTCTGGATGTTTCGCCCGAGCAGGTTCTCGACAACCCCATTCCGCCTGCCGATGAAGAGCTCACGGAACAGCTGGGTGAGATGGCGAGGCAGGAACCCTCGAACCCTCAGACCGACGATGAGGCATCGTCACCTGAACGTCCATCCTGGTGGTCGATCCTTTGGTCGCAGTTGTTCTGGACTTTTGTTGTGGGACTGGTGGGCCTCTACCTCGTCAAGTTGTGGCGTCGTCTGGCTCCCTGGGCGTCATCATCGGCCGCGCAGCCGCATGTCGCCTACCGACGCGTGCTCGATGAGCTGGTCGAGCTGGGCATACTGCGTCCGACTGGTATGAGCCGTGAGGCGTGGGCTCAGTCGCTGGCGACGCAGTTTCCCAGCCTGGTGCGTCTGACGGCGATGCACAACGAAGCTCGATTCGGTGCAGCACCCGTCTTCAACGCCGACACACGACGCCGATGGCTGGACGGCCTGAAGGCATTTGAATCCGAGCTTGAGCGCGCGGTGCCCCTCCGCAAGCGCCTGTTCTACGTACTGAATCCGATTTCGTTTCTATTCACCCGCTGACCCCCTGACGCACATGTCCAACGATCGTCCAAACGCATGGCCTCCGGGCAATCAGGGCGGCTGGCCCGCCCCGGCTCCTTCGGCAGCTCCGTTGCCAGCGCCCGCCGACGGCTCGGCTGCATGGGCACCGCGCACTGCCGGCACGGGGCCGCTGCCTGCGGTCACCGAAAGGGGATCCGTGCAGCGCGATTCCGGCACGCTGACAGGCCCCCCTCAACCCGTCGCGGCCGGACCTGCCGGCCCGACGTATGGCGTTCCTCCTCAGGTGCAGGCGGCACAACCGCCGGCGTCTGCCACAGGCGCGAACCCCTATGACCCGACGGTTTCTGCGTATGCGGCTCCGCAGGCGGCCGCACCCGCGGCGCAGGGGCCCACGCAGCCACCCTATACGCCACCGTCTGCTCCACAGCCTGCCCGTCACCCGCTTGAGGCTGCCTACAGCGTGGTGGAGCGTATTCGGGCTCGCGTCCGTGCGGCGGTGCGCGGTCGCGACGAAGTCGTCGAGCTCGTCATCATGGCCATGCTCGCCGATGGTCACGTCCTGCTCGAGGACTTCCCCGGTTCTGGAAAAACCACGCTCGCCAAGGCACTTGGCGATGCGCTCGAGGTCGAGCAACGAGCCGATCATATTGTCGCGATGCGCCGTGTTCAGTTTACGCCCGACCTGCTGCCGAGCGATATCACCGGAACCACCATCTTCGACCCCGCCACCAATCAGTTCTATTTCAGACCCGGTCCTGTGTTTGCGCACATCCTGCTGGCCGACGAGATCAATCGTACATCTCCCAAAGTACAGGCCGCCCTGCTGGAGGCCATGGGCGAAAAGCAGGCGACCATCGACAACACCACGCACCGGCTCGATGACCTGTTCTTTGTCGTCGCAACGCAGAATCCGCTCGACCTCGCCGGCACTTTTCCCCTGCCCAGCGCACAGTTGGATCGTTTCCTGTTCAAGATTCGCATGACGCACATCGACAAGGCGGCCGAACTCGACGTGCTTCACTCGATTCGGGAGCGCCGCGACTCGGGCGCCGCAAAGCTGCCCCGAGTGACACGTAACGAGGTGGTAGCGGCGCGCAAGGCGATTGAACAGAACATTCATGTCGCCCCCGAAGTGCTCGAAACCCTTGTGGATATCGCCGCGGCGACCCGCGCCGACGAGCGAATCATGTTAGGGGTTTCTACCCGATCGCTGGTGCTCGCCGTGCCGGCTTTGCAGGCGAGGGCGCTCAGCTTGCACCGCGGCTTCGTCTCTCCCGAAGACATTGAGGCGCTCGCCGTTCCCCTCTTCGCGCACCGCATGGAGATGGCCCCCGGTATCGATGACACCGCTGCCGTCATTCGGGACTGCATCCGTGGTCCGCTTGAGGCGCTCACCCGCAGAACCTTCAAACGCTAACCGTTCACCTGAATCGAGATTATTCATGTCCCCCTCTCGCAAAGGCATCATCGCAGCCCTCGTACTCAGCGCCGTCATTGCGCTTGGTGTCGGCGTGGCTGCGCAGACGATCCCTGCGTCAGCGCGCGACACGATGACGCCAGCCGAGCGCGAGCTCTTCGACGCCTACATGGAAGACCGCCTGATTACGGCGCGCCGTCTGGCCGATGAGCTGCTGGTGGCAGAGCCCGACTCCATGGTGGCGCACTACGTGCTGGGCTCGGTGCTTCGTCGGTCGGAAGGCGATCTGCCCGACGCTGCCCGGCATCTGGGTCGCGCGCGCCAGCTGTACGAAACCACCTGGTCGGTTGCTCCCGCACCCCCCGGCGCGCCGTGGCAGCTGCACCGAGAGATTCTGTACTCGATCATCGAGCTGGCGCAGGAGCTTGAGCAGCCAGGCTATCGGCTTGAAATGATTGACTATTACGATGCGATTTATACCCCTGACCTGCACGCCGTGCGTGCGTGGACTCTCATGGACCTGGGTCGATTCGAGGAAGCACGCGATGCCGCCGCTCAGGCGATTGCCGC
>JAGWVZ010000318.1 GCA_018970625.1 Myxococcales bacterium
GCCACGACGCTTCTTCGCGCATCTTCATGGCGGCAATAATCAGCTCTTTCTTGGTCACGTACCGCTTGAAGAGCGTGCCTTCCGAGACGCCCGCCCTGCGGGCCACCTCGGCCGTGGTCGCCGTGGGACCGGACTCCAGAAATACCTCGCGCGCCGCCAGCAGGATCTCGTCGTCACGAATGACCGCTTTTCGAGCCAAGTCTGCACTCCAGAAGCCAAATTGAGTAAGCGCTCACTCGAACTGTCTTCCCAAAAAGGACCTCACGAGCAAAGCGCCTGCGCAAATGGCGTAAAAACGACGCGAGCGCAACCTGCAACAACAAATAAATGAGCACCGACTCACCAATTCCAGACTACGTTACCGCGCCGACTTGCCAATCTGCCCGGTGCATGCCTACCGTGTGAGCGTGTTGTCCCCCCGCTCGCCCCAAAGCGCCATGTCGGAGCCCATCCAAGTTGAAACCATGCCCTCCATCGGAGGCATCGTCACCCTGTTTATGGGCGCCATGATTTGCACGTCGGGCCTCACCTGGGCGCTGCTACATGAGCAGCCGATTCCCTGGGTCGTCTGGATGGCCCCCATCGCGGCCGTGGCGTTAACGTCGCTGCTGTTGGGCCTCGCCCGACTGACGCGACAGCGCATGGGAGTCCCCATGGGTCCGGGCGCCCGCGCACGGCAGCGCCGTTTTCTGGTGGCTGCCTTCCTTATCGGAGGGCTGACTGGCGTCTGGGCTGGCAGGCAGGCGCCACCTCCGGCAGCACCTGCGGCGGAACCGACGAGTTCAATGGCGCAGCCGCTCCACGAATAGCTACGCGCTCGTTCTAACTCCCGCCAATCCAGCTCGCCCAAACGCCCAAGCGCCAGCCAAAGTACCTCAGGGCGACGGAGCAGGTGCGCCTACACTCGCCGTCACCGGTATCACGAGAGCAGGAACGCCGGGAGTCACCGTTGACAACACTACCGTGGCGGCCCAGCTGCCCTCGGCCTGGGGGGCAAAACGCACCGGCACCCGCTGTACCGTGCCCGGCTCCATGAAGAACGCCAGATCACCTACTTCCAGCCACGACACATCCCCCGTCCCACTGGCGATTTCGACACCCGAAAACTCCACTGCGACCGTGCCACAATTCGTCAGCTCGATTTCGCTCTCCAGCTCCTGCAGGGTGGTGGCGCTGCCAAAATCGATCGCCGCCGGGGAAAACTCCAGACAACCCTCCGACTGTCCCTCCGAGATCACGGAAGCCGTCACAAATGTGGTGGCCGACGCTCCGCTGTTCACCAGAGAGACCGGAGCCAGGTAATTTGCCGCAAAATCAGCATTCAATGACACCTGCAACACGACGGATTCGCCTGGTTCCAGCGTGGACACCAACGACGGTGTAACAGAGACGCGACCATTGTCGGGCTGCAGTACCTGCAGGTCGGTCAGTACCGCATCGCCACAGTTCTCGAACGCCACAGCCTGAGGCGGCACCGCCTCACCTGCCAGAACCGTTCCGAACGAAATGGACGCAGGTGCGCGAAGACAAAGGCTACTCTCGAGCGCGTCCACACCTGTCACGGATAATCCCACCTGAAATGACTGATCATCTACCTGCAGATCGATCGTTCCCTGCTTTTCCGCGACCGCCGTTGGCGTAGCGCGGAAAATCAGCGGCTCTGAGTCGCCGGGGGTGATTACAACAGGCGTCGCCGGAAAATCGACGACCGAAAATATCCCCTCGTCGTCGAAAATACCTGCCGACTGCAGCGTGACGTCAATGCGTCCACAATTCTCTACCAGAACGGAGCGTACGGTCTGCGAACCCACCGCGCGTTCCCCCAGATTCACCGACTCCGGCCGCACCACCACACACGATCTGGGGGCCGGAACATCTGGAATAACAGGGGTGTCCGAGGTGGCACCAACGTCCGTACCACCGTCGCCCTGTCCGCCATCCTCCATAACGTCGCCAGACCCATCACTGACGGCATCCACGCGGTCCGGATCGAGACAGGAGCCGTCCACGCACATGCGAGGGCTGGCGCAATCTTCGTCCGTGTCGCAGCCGGGTACGCGCTCCACGCGATCTTCGCACGCCTGAAGGACAAGGCACGACAGAGCGGTGGCGACGAAGAGGGTGAGGCGAAAGTTCATGAGGGGCGCTCCGTACTCGGGCGATGGCATGATAGAAAGCAGCGTGCTGCTTCTGACGCCTTTTCGGACACGATGCAAGGTTGCCCCGCCATGCGTGTACGTCTATACGCTCGGCGCATTCGGCTCTACCTCGTTCCCTCGCGTGACCATGTCCAGCGCACCTACCCGCCAATTCAAACTCGGCCTCGTGCAGATGGCTGCCAACGCCGACGATCACGACGCTCTGCCCGATGCGATGGCAGAGGTGCGTAAAGCGGCCGCGCTGGGTGCGCAGGTTGTGGTGTTACCGGAGTTGTTTCGGGCGCCGTACTTCTGCCAGACCATGACGCCCGACAATTTTCGATATGCCGAGACCATTCCGGGTCCATCCACAGATGCGCTAGGGTCACTGGCGGCTGAACTTCAGGTCGTGATTGTTGCGTCCCTGTTCGAACGCGCGGCGCCGGGCCTGTACTACAACACCACCGTGGTGCTCGACGCCGACGGAACCTGTCTGGGTAAATATCGCAAATCGCATATTCCCGATGACCCGCTTTATTACGAGAAATTCCATTTCACTCCCGGAGATACGGGATACCAGGTTTTTGATACGCGTTATGCTCGGGTAGGTGTTCTGATTTGCTGGGATCAGTGGTATCCGGAAGCCGCCCGAATTACCGCCATGCTGGGCGCCGAGGTCATTGTTTACCCCACGGCGATCGGCACGATTGACGAAGAGGGCCCTGAACAACACCGCATGCAGCGTGAGGCCTGGCAGACCGTTCAGCGCGGTCATGCCATCGCGAACGGGCTCTATGTGGCCGCCGTCAACCGTGTGGGCCGTGAAGGCGAGCTCGGTTTCTGGGGTCACTCTTTTGCCTGCGGGCCGCAGGGCGAATTCCTGACCGACATGGGAGCAGAAAACGCCGGCATTGCCGTTGTCAGCTGTGACCTGAGACGAACCGAAGACACCCGGAATATCTGGCCGTATTTTCGCGACCGACGAATCGACACCTACGCGCCGATCACCCGCCGATATATCCGGGAAGGACTCTGAGCAGTACGGAGCATTTATATCGGGGAATGTGGCAACCCAACGCAGTTCGGGCGCTGGCGTGCCATGGCGATCACGGCGAACCGGAGCGATGCAGATCTGGCCAGGGAAAGAAGAAATGCCCGTTCAGCGCATCGTGAAATCCAGCGTTGAACCCAACAGCTCGGCGTGGGTTATGACAGCCTGCTCGAAAGGGGCGCCGTTTCGTTGCACCGCTTCAACGATGGACAGGGCAGACTGACCACCTGTGATCACCGTGGTACCGCCCGGACTACGAATCTCAACGCGCTCAAACAGCGGCGCACCAAGAATGTACTGGTCGGAACCGGCAATTGGGTGCATGCCCAGCGCACTGAACACAAACCAGGCGCTCATGGTTCCGCCGTCGTCATTTCCCGGAATACCGTCTGGACCGGTGCCGTAACCGCGCAGCTGAATCTGGCGAATCCAGTGTCCCATGCGCTCGGGGCGGTCGCTGGCATAAAACAGATAGACGTTCCCAATCGGCGGCTGATTTCCATGCCAGTAATAGGGATCGGGCAGCACGGTATTGACGGGCCCTTCGGCTCCATAGCCACTCTGGCGGAAAGCCGCCTCGAGCGCTTCGCCTAGTTTTTCAGCGCCTCCAAGCAGCTCAACGAGGCCGGCCGCGTCGTGAATCGTGTAGAATCGCCAGTGCCATGCCGAGCCCTCGGTGTAGTAACCGGAGCGTTGCGTGACGCTGGTCAGGCTGCTGGGCTCCAGAAACTCGCCGTCGCTGCCGCGAGGCCAGAAGACCTCATTTCGAGGATTATAGACGTTGCGATAGTAAGTCGACTGCTCGCGATACAACGCCGCATCCTCTTCGCGACCCAGAAATTCGGCCAGGTTGGCGAGTGAAAAGTCACTCCACGCATATTCCAGCGTCAAAGAAACAGACTCATCATGAAGGTCGACCGGATGATAACCGTAGGATTGATAATCCGCATATCCGTCGCGCCCGCCGCGCATGCGTTCGCTGTCAGTCAGGCTGGCCACCAGCTGTTCAAAAGCGGCATTGTAATCAATGCCCTCCAGGCCCTTCGTGGCCGCTCCGGCAAACAACTGATCAGCCGGGGTGCCCAACATACTGCCGGTTTCACTGAGCATGGCAGGCCAGCGCGGGATTCGTCCATACTGTTCACCCATGCGCATCAGGGAATGCAGAATATGGATCTCCATTTCGGGCTCGATCCACTCGTAGAGAGGGTGCAGCGTACGGAAAGAATCCCACAGGGAAAGATCGGTATAATAGGGAATGCCTTCCGCATCGTGAATTTCCCCATCCAGACCGCGGTATTGGCCCGATGGCTCGTCAATACGCGACGGCATGCGATACAGATTGTAAACCCCTGTGTAAAAGCGCTCCAGCAGCTCAGGGTCAGCGTCGGCGTTCACCGAAAAATGACCCATCTTTTCAATCCATGCGCTGCGTGCTTCTGCGCGAATATCTTCCAGGCTGCGACCCAGCGGACCCTGTTCGAGGTTGGCCCGGGCGTTGTCCGCATCCAGTAGCGAAACCCCGACCCGAATCTCGATGGTCTCACCGGGTTCAGCGCGCCAGACACCCGTGAGTTGCGTTCCCGTCTGTTCGGACGCCTCGACGTACGAGGTTCCGTCCCACGTACCGGACGGAGAACCGCCCTGCACTTCGGCGTTGAACCAGAGAACAAAGGGGCGGGTGCGACCCGTGAAGCCGCCCTGCCACTGTAACGAACCCGAA
>JAGWVZ010000319.1 GCA_018970625.1 Myxococcales bacterium
CCATTCGGCCCACGCTGTCCTCGGTGCGGAAAAAGGCGAGCGCCAGCTCGGCGAGCTGTCTGAGCACACGGTCGCCTTCATCGTGTCCGCGGGTGTCGTTGATGCGCTTGAAGTGATCGACGTCGAGAATGGCGAGTGTGAAGGTCTCACTGGTGCGCTGGGCGCGATGGTAATGTTTCTGCAGCGCGGCGAGAAAAGCTCTTCTGTTGGGCAGGCTGGTGAGCTCATCCACGAGCGCGAGTCGCTGAAGGGACTCGCGGAGGGAGATGGTGGACAGGGCGCCGCCGAGGCTCTGCATGGTGGTCTCGAACTGCGCGACAGCTCGTTTGATGCGTTCCCTTTCGTCGTCGTCCTGCGGGGGGTCGAGTGTCATACTGACGAGTCCAATGAGCTTATCGAGGCTGAGGAGCGGTGCACAGACGGTGACGAGCTTCTTGACGTCCACGGACGTGGCGGGCCGACCCGAGTCGTTGGGATCGGGCATCAGGTGACGGCAAGTCAGGTGGGTGCTGTGCGGTGACGCCACGTAGACCCGTCGAGTGCGGAGTCCCCAGCACTCAGCCGGGTCGAGCAGCGGACGCGGTCGCAGCGAGGCGCCATGGCCCGAACAGGAGTGAAGCGTCAGGTCGTGGTTGACGTCAGACTTGATGTAAAGGGACAGCCGGACATCGGGGTACATGCGCGCCAGAAACCGGCTTGTAAGCTCGATGCCCTCATCGAGTGAGACGCACCGCTGCACGAGCTCGACGCACTCCGAGGTGAGGGCGCTCACGCGCTGGCTGTGGTCGAGCTCCCGGATGCGCTCGGCGAGCACCTGATTGAGTCGCTCCTGCTCTTCGGCGCGGGCTCGTGCCTGCTCCGCGCTGCGATAGACGCTCACATCCTGCGCGACACCAAAAATACCTTTTAGCGGTTGGCCAGCTTCGCGCACACCAAAGATGCGAACATAGAGCTGCCCCACTCGCCCATCGGGACCGACAAAACGGTGCTCAATATCACGGGCATATGAGAGTTCCTTCGATTCCTGCGCCCTGCGCATCTCGACTGCGATGAGGGGCGCATCTTCGGGATAGACAAACCGTTCGGTAAACTGTGCTGCGGTAAGGTTCAGGGTTCCTACCGCCTCTGCGCTGGTACCGAGCACCTTGTAGAAGGTATCATTCAAGGTGAAGCGGTCGTGGGCAAAATCGTACTCCCACGAGCCAGCCTTGGCCATCTCGAGTGCGGCGACCAACCGTGTGGCGCTGTCGTTTAGCTTCTGGTGGTCGGCCACCTGCGCGGTGATGTCGCGCAGAATACCGGTAAAACAACGTACGCCGTCGAGTTCGACCTCTGAGACAGCCAGATCGACCCAGATCTGACTGCCATCTTTCCTTCTGGCGGGCAGGTTGCGTCGCGAGCCGATGATGTGCTTCTCGCCAGTCTCGCGATAATGCTCCAGAAAACCGTCGTGGGCGTCGCGCTCGTGCGCATTCATGAGCATCGAGACATTCTGTCCGGTGACTTCGTCAGGCGCATAGCCAAAGATGGTTTCGAGCGCAGGGTTGACGGCGAGGATCGTCCCTCTCTCGTTGATGGTGATGACGGCGTCGAGAGTGCGATCCACCACGGCGTTCAGCCGAGTCTCTGCCGCCCGACGTTTGGCGATGTTGTGTGCGCTGGTGACCGTCGAGGCGACGAACTGAGCGGCAGGTTCAAGGTCGGCGACAAGCTCGGGGGTGTACTCTTCGGCACGGTTCGCCAGCCCGATCATCGCGATCATCTGATCGCCCTGCCCGCATGCGAGCCCCAGAAAGCGGCGCAGCGGAGGATGCCCGCTGGGTCGTCCCGAGGCTCTTGGATCGTGCTCGACGTCGTTGGCGACGAGGGTTCGTCCCTCCATGAAGACTCGCCCAAAGAGCGAATTGGGGTTGCGGAAGATCATGCCGCGGGCCTGATTATCGGCATACAGCCGCCGGGTCTCCTCGCTCCACGAAATGTCGGTGATGGCGTGGGTGCGAATGTATCGGCCCTCATCGTCGGACTCTACCGAGGCGATGAACCCATACTCGCTGCCGGTGAGTGCGATGATGCCGTCCAGCGTTTTGCGCCACCAGGCGTAAGAGGTAGAGCCCTGATCAATGAATTCGCGCTGCAGGGACTCGATGAGGCGGTGCAGTGAATTGCTGAACGCCAGCTGCTGGCGGGCGTTGGCGGCGATCCGTAGCTCGATACTCTTTGACGCCAGCTGGGCCATAGACTCGGCAAACCGGAGATCTTCATCGGTCAGGGTTCGTGGTTCATGGTCGATGACGCACAGGGTACCGAGCACGTGCCCGGCCGAGGTCCGCAGGGGAAACCCCGCGTAAAAGCGGACTTTGGGGTCACCGACCACGAGTGGGTTATCGGCAAACCGTGGGTCCTGAAACGCGTCTTTCACGACGAGCGGCTTTCCGTCGGCCACCACATGCCCACAGAACGACACGTCGCGGCCCGTCTCGCATGCCTCGAGACCGTGACGCGACTTGAACCACTGTCTGTCGTGGTCCACCAGCGAGACCAGCGCGATCGGCATATCCAGCTGCCTCGCCACCGACTGTGTCAGCTCATCAAACTCCGCTTCGGGTGCGGTATCGAGAATGTTCGCCGCATCCAGCTCGCGTTGCCGCTCCTCTTCGGTGTCAGGAATGCTCGGAGTCTGCATGACGTACCGCCTGCGAAAGAAGTTTCAGAAAGGTCCCTATCAGTTGTGACGCGCAGCCTGAACGATTCGATGAACGTTTGCAACGAAATGATCGAGGCGCGCGCAGATTCGTTGAGTTTATCGCTTCTGATCCGAATTCAGCGCTCGGTTCCCATGGGGGAACGCCGTGAGAGGTGTTTTTCATGCCGTCCCCCGTGGTTTTTACCGAATTTGTCTCGGACCGCGGTGCTGGCTGGGTACGCAGACGCAAAGTGTCTGGAGCGGTCAGAGTGCTGCACGCGGGTGCTGGTGCTGCACTCAAGTCAGTAAGTCTGGCATCGCCCGGAGCGGCCAAGGGAAGAGCGCCGCGCACAAGCCGATTGCCGGCGGGCTTGTCCGCGCTGGTGTCATTTGGGGAATGGCGCGTGCATCCTGCGGTCTCGCGGAAACGGCAGGTGGCCTACCGTGCAGGGAGAGTCGGAACGAGCAGACTGGTGTACTGAACCGCCACGATTCCCTGATTCAGTCGAAATTGGCCCGATACGACCGACCTGTGTATCGAGCGTGCACCTTTATCTGGTGAATTGGTGTGATCTTTCGCAACAGACGCAGGTCACGCCGAGCCCACTTTTCAAGAACACGTGTCGTCCAGAACGAGGGGTCGGTCTCGCCGCGCACCATGTTACCTTCTACCCGCCAGATACGGTCCCCACCGAAGTTGGCTTCTTTATCGCCACGCAACAGCCGATTGGCCCGGGTGGCCAGCAGTTGAAGTGCGTGCTCAGCGGCGGTCTGCGCGCCTGACCCAGTCAGCTCAACGGTGACCTGTACCTCAATCCACGGCACCTCATCACTATCGGTGTTGTCTCTTCCGTGAATCACCCGATCCCCTGTGAGGCGAAACGGCAGCCGAGTTCGCCAGGTGACCGCATCCATCCAGAAAATCAGAAACGCGATGGCCCACACGATAGCCGGAGGACCAAACCAGGGACCGTACCGTTCCAGTTGCCCCTGAAAAGCCAGAACGAAAGCGAGAGCCAGCGCCAGTAGCGCGGTCGCCAGAAACCAGAAAAAGGTCATGGAGCCAAAGAAGCCGGGAGCGTTCCGGGCGCGGCTGCGGCTCCTCTCCAGCTTTGCAGCTGCCCGCGCTACCGCTTTGCGGTGAGCCTGTTCGATGCGCTCCTGATCACGCTGGTCGCGAGCTCTGGCTGCTTGCGCCTGTCGCTCAAGTTCCTGTTCGGGTGTTGCCACAGTTGCCTCCGGTGGCTGAACCAAACGTCCATCGTTTCCCGGACGCAAGGGCGGTTTTAGCGGCGTCGGCGCATCACGTACAGAACCGTCGCAACGACCCCCGCGAGCGAGGTCGGCCCGGCCGGTGCGACCGGCGGCACCGCACAACCGACCTCGTTGGCGGGCGTCTCATTCAACCGATCAAAGAAGTCTGCGGGCGCCAGTATGGGTGCGTCGTCCTGTGGAATCTCGGTGGTCCAGTCGAGCCAGTCGGCGTCGCATTGACCCGGTGCGTCGGCGCACGTCGTGGGGCCGGCGATCTGTTCGTAGCGCAGCCACGGCACGACCTGTCCCTGTAGGTCGAGTGATGCGAGCGCGAAACCGGTGATGGCGTATTCGGTGGCCAGCCAGACGGGTTCGTCGCCAGAACCGCCCAGCGCCGACAGGGACGTCGACGGCCAGCGAGCCTCAAGCTGTCCGTCGTCTGCATGAAAGAGACCGTCAGGCGAAATCAACCACAATCCGCGGTCGGCATGGAACCTGGCACCCAGCACATCGGGTTGCTCAAGCAGCAGCGTAGGCTGCGACGGCGCAAAGGAGTCAACAGCGAGCAGTTGATCGGGCTCCTCGGATGCCGACAGGCGGTCGAGCCAGAGAAGCGCCTGACCTGTGCGTACATCGAGATCGGCGATGCGCAGGCGAAGCGTGTTGGGCGAGTTATCGACGACGGTCTCCTGAAACTCTCCCGTTTCACGATAGTGCCGCACCACAAAGAGCGCCTGAGCCGAGTCGGGATCGACACGTACGCCGGTAAGGAGTGCGCCCTGTGGAGTGGCGGCAACGCTGAACGCAAAGAAGCCGCTGAGGTCAAAGCCCGCAGGTTGCCATTGCAGTCCGTCGCTCGAGCGATACACGTCGTTCACGGCTCCGGCCGCCGAGGTGACCGAGACCCAGCCGTGCCCGGCCGACC
>JAGWVZ010000320.1 GCA_018970625.1 Myxococcales bacterium
CCTGCTCATCGTATTGCGCGTCCACAATCAGCAGATCCGCGTCTCGACAGAACGCTGCAAGGGCGTGTCTGTCGGTTCGCTCCAGCTCGAGATCGCCGCTGAAGACAATCCGGCGATCACCAATGTGCAAGCTGACGGCCGAACATCCACCCGGATGCCAGACCTCGCACCAGGAGAGCCGAACACCGTGGAAATCCTCACTGCCTTCCGTCGCCACGCTACGCCCCAGAACACGCGCCTGCGTCAGCTGCTGCACGGGTGCGGGAAACAGAGGAGGACGATGAATCTGACACATGAATTCGAAAGGAGACAGGCCCTCTCGTGACGGACCGACAACCTGAAGTTCCCAACCCGGGGTAAACAACGGCCCAAAGAAGGGAAACCCCTTGATATGGTCAGCGTGAAGATGGGTCACAAACAGCAGGGTTGGCCGTCCATCGTGTGCAAGTATGCGGCCCGCATGAGCAAAACCCGTACCCGCGTCAATGAAGATACGAGCGCCTTCGTACTCCAGCTCCAGACATGTCGTCAGACCTCCATACCGGGCATAGGCGTCGCCATCGACGGAGATTCCGCCTCTGCACCCCCACACCCGAAACGACCAGTTCTGCAAAGCTCTCTCTCCCTGCTACATTCACCAGCGTGACCGCCTGTCATGCACTCACCACACGAGCCTGACGAAGGTCTTCCTGAGGGCAAAAGGGTGATGGAATCAGTTTCGTTACGCCGTGGACCCGTTCCCCCGGGTCTCATTTCACTGCATCGTCGGTCTAGTGTGTCTGCCAGCAGATTTCCAGCTTTTCGTGCCTGCGCTCACCTTCCATGCCACCAATCTTTGCCTTCTGGCACAAGCCGGTTGCATTCACCCCGTACGTTTCTAATATCCCGGCCGCTCTACGCCGGTCAGTCGCGGCCCGTGTGGGGACTACCCACGGATGCGCCTATCATGCACTTCGCCCACTACCGACTCGCTTCTGTACTCGCTTCACAGTCGATGGAGCACCTCGAACGTCTCCAGCGCACGCTGGACGTGGCGTCCGCCGACGAGCTCACGGAGCGGCTGCTGGACCCGATACGCGTCGCCGAAGTCGCTGAAACGCTCACCGGTAATCAACAGTTCGCCCTCCACGAACTGCTGCAGGGTCGCAAGGCAGCGTCCGAAGACATCGACTCCCTCACCGAACTCGGTATCGCGTTCTCCGTCACCGAAGAGGACACCACCTCCTCCATTGTGCCCGTCGAAATCCGAATCGCCTTCGTTGAGTGGGATCCCTGGTCGGCTTCGCTGGCCGCCTTGCTCGCAGACGACGAAGACCACGATCTGGAGTCGCTCGCTGAACTCCACGATGCCGACGTGTCCGAAGTCTCCGATGCCGAGGATGTCGTCGGTGTCGCGATCGCCATCGCAGACGCACTCCTGGCCGCTGACCATGTCGCGGGCCTCTTCGAGTCGCTGCACGCTTCGGCTCGCAACCTGCTGTTCTGGTTATGCGAACACGCCGCACCCGTCCCGATCACCGTATTGCGGCGGCGCGCGGCGCAGCTCGGCGAGCGCTTCGGCGAGACCAACGGCACTGCAGACCGCGTATTGCTCAGGCTCGGCCTGTTGCGCGCCTGTTCAGATGGCGAACAAACCGTCCATGTGATCCCGGCCGACGTCCGAAATGTCCTCATCCCGATTCTGGACGCCAACCTGGCCGACCGGTGCTTTGAAGCCTGGGATCGCCTGCGGGGCGCAGCGTCGCCGGCCTTTGGAGACATTATGCCACGTGGCATCGGGGGGGACGCACTCGCGGCGTTTCGCCTGCGCGCCCTCCGCGGCATCTCCGAAGGACTGCAGATCGGCCACCCTGTCGACGAGCTGCTCGTCCGTATGGGCATCGTCGAAGATCCGGAATCCCCGGCGCCCTCGCTTCAGGCCAGCTGGTTTCTCGACCTCTCCGGTCCCGAGCCCTTCGCGCGCACCATGCTGCGCTACTGGTGTGACCTGCTCAACGACGAGTTCACCGACGCCCTCATCGACGCCTTCGGCGGCGACGCGTTCGCGCTCGCTGACTGGATGATGCAAACCTGCATCCCGCAGAACCCCGAGCAACTCCCCGACGACATGAACAGCCAGGCGCTCGCGCGTTGGAGCGAATTTCTGTTCGTACTGCGCGGACACCTCCTGGTTGCCCTCAGCGTCATGCCGCCCGGCTACTGGCACCGCATGGACCACCTCGCCAGCTGGTTCACCACGGTCTACCGGCGCGTCACGTGGCAGGTTGGGCGCTCCTGGACCCAGATCGAGGAGTTCCCCGATCAGCATCTTCCCGTAAGTTCGGTCGATGTACACCCCGACCTCGAGCCAAACGTACTGACCGCACTCGAGACCCTCTTCAGAGGTCTGCTGCAAATCGTCGGCGCCGTGCGCTTCGACAGCAGCGAAAAATTGTTCATGATCAACCCGGAGGCGCTGCGCAGCTTCGGCGATCACGACCTCGCCTCGTCGCCTCACCTCGAAGCGGCCGAAGCCTATCTGGGCGATGACATGCACCTTTGGCTACCCATGCCCATCGATTCCGGCGTGCGACAACACGGTATCGCCCCGCTGACCTTCACCACGCCCAATGTCATTCGTGTGCCCGGCGACGCCCACTTCAACGATCTCGCCATGCTCGCCGCCTGGTCCCATGTGGACACCGATGGCATCGGCAACCTGCTTTTTACGCTGACCCCCGAATCGGTCGCCATCGCAGACCGGGAGCGTGGAGAGATCGACCACATGCGCGCCTGGCTACACGCGCGCCTGCCGCAGGGCGTCCCGACGGGCGTCGCGGCCCTGTTTCGTCGTCCCTCGGCACGCGGTCGCGAGACAAGCCCCTCGGGCATGTCCTGGGGCCTCGCCCATGTCCGCGCCTTATTGCAGGAGCTCGATGACTACGGAGACGCCCCCCCGGGCGTTCTGCTGGAACAGATCCGCTCCTGGGGACAGGTCGCCTCGGCGCTCCTTCTACGGCGCCTGCAAAGCTGGGTGGCACAACGCAACTGGAATGCGCCCGCCCTGCCTGCCTGCTGCCTCCTGCTTGGCGAGCTGAATGAGACCGCCGCCGTCGTTCCACTGCTTCGAACCCTCGGCTTCAGCGACAACCTCGACGCCGAAGCCGCCGCCTGCGTAGCACTCGCCCGCATCGGAGAAGACGGACTCCCGGGCATCGCCGCCCTGCTCGCCAACGAGGGCGCCGAGTTTGACAAGCGCTTTCAGGCCGCCACCGCCCTGGCTGCGATTGCGGTTCTGCACCCACACCTCATGAACGAAGCCTGCTCGCCGGTCATGACCGCCATCGAGTCAGCCGACCTGGAACCCGACATGGTGACGACGCTCGCGCTCTGTCTGGCCGATACCGGCAACCCCGAAGCCGAGACCGTCCTGTACCGCGTCAAAGAGCGCGGACTCTGGGACGAGCAGCTCTTCCCTTTCGATGAAGCGCTCTGGGTTTCGGCTCACTCCCCCTGCATCTGGGGACCACCCGCCTGGTCCTACCCCATCGCCCACCTCTTTCCGCCTCCGCGCCCCGGCGAACCCGTCAACGAAGAGGTCGAAGCCGGCCTCGAAGACGATGAACCGGACGATACGTCCACCACAGCCCAACGTTCCCGACGAGGTCGCTTGCGCCGCTCGGGCCGCTAACCGGATTCACCATGTCAACCCACCTCTTTCGTGGCGTCGCCGTCACTCTCGACGCCAACGCAAACGCAGGACTCGCTGTCCTCGAAATCGACCATCACCAGACCGTGATTGCAGGGCGGCAGTCCGTTCTGGCAGACGCCGACCGTTCTGCGGTGGCGCTCGCCAGTGCCACCCGGCCCGGCGCCGCGATCCTTCTGGGCACCACCGATGCTCCCGCCGGCATTGTGTCGCTGACCGTACCTTTCATCGATGGCCAGCACGGCGAATATGTTTCGCTGGAACGAGCCGTCGCCGCGATCCTGGAGCTCGCCGACCAGGTGCACGCGCAGGACCTGCTGCTACCAGCGCTGGGTTGCTCATCGGGTTGGGCGACCGACAGGGCCGCCTATGTCGTGTTCAACACGGTTTTCCGGCACATCGCCGAAACGGGTACCCGCATGCGCAGCATCTCGGTGATCGCCGACGGACCACACTGGGAGCTCGCCTTTGAGCGCGTCACCCGCACCATGCTGGGAACATCCGGCGCGAGCGCGGCTCACGGGTAATTCCCTCGCTTCATCACCAGAAAGCGGCGTCGACGTTGCAGACAGCCCGTCTGTGCGCTACGTGCGGCGCCAGAACGTGACCGCAGAGCCAGTTTTGTTCCCGCGCTACACGTATCTTGCTTGGCAGTTGGTCTGATGTCCCTAGAATCGCGGACCTGCATGCCACTGATTGTTCGCTCCCCAGAGCCCGCATCATGATTCAGTCTGTCGTCGCAAAGATTTTCGGTACCCGCCACGACCGCGAGATGAAAAAACTCGCTCCGCTGGTGGCGCATATCGCTTCGCTGGAACCGAAGTTCAAAGCGCTGACAGACGAGCAGATTCGCGAAAAGACGGTCGAGTTCAAAAACCGAATCGCAAAGGGCGAGAGCGTTGACTCTGTGCTTCCTGAAGCGTTTGCAAACTGCCGGGAGGGTTCAGCGCGGTCGCTGGGCATGCGCCACTACGACGTGCAGATGATCGGCGGCATGGTGCTCAACAAGGGCTCCATCGCCGAAATGCGGACCGGCGAAGGCAAAACGCTGACCGCGACGCTGGCGCTCTACCTGAACGCCCTGTCGGGCAAAGGCGCTCACCTCGTCACCGTCAACGACTACCTGGCCCGACGTGACGCTGAGTGGATGGGGCGCCTGTATGGCTTTCTGGGG
>JAGWVZ010000321.1 GCA_018970625.1 Myxococcales bacterium
GTAACGGGGTTGCTCACGTTCGGGTTGACAAGCCACACGTGCAGGTCGCCGGGCCTCTGTGCGCCTTCCACAAAGCTGTAGCTCACATCGACACCCGTGACCGTACCGCAGGCGCCAAGCGGCGCAGACGCCGTCTCCCAGATGTTCCAACCGCCTCTGCCAACGTCGCCGGCGCGGCCGAACCAGCCATTGCTGCCCGCCGTGTTCTGCAATCCGGTCTCGTTGATCACCGTGCGTCGCTGACCGCAGATCGAAGGCTGGCTGTAGCACCGCCAGTCGGGTTCGACCTGACAGTAGCTGCTGCAGCCGTCGCCGTTGCTGGTGTTGCCATCGTCGCACAGCTCGAGCGCGGGGAAGAAGTCGGCGCGCAACACCGGTACCCATGTCCAGGTCACCGGATAAATTCGCCAGTAGCGCGCGACCACGGGCGCCCAGCCGTTGTACACCACATCGCGCGAATTGTTGTTACCCGGGAACACTCGACCACTCTCGATGAGGGTAAAGGTGACGCCATCGTTCGACCAGCCGACCTTGTAACTTGAGGTCCACTGGTCATATCCAGCGCGACCGCGCGTGCCCACGGAAGCGACCGCTCGCGGCGTACCCAGGTCGAGCTGCCACCAAAGGCCCAGCGAAGCGTTCTGACTGGCACCCTGTGTGACGAACGAGTTCGGTCCCGTATCGGCAGGGTGCCAGACGGAGTCACCCGCGGCGTCGAGGCGTGCCTGCTGTGCGCCATAAGCAGTGCCGAGCTGCGTCGATGACGACTCGGAAGGCCAGGCGCCCGAAGCGCCGAAAGCCGAATCCGGAAGCGTCTGGCCGTACCCGTAGCGCGGGGCGAAGAAGTCAGCACGCATCGAGACATAGTTGCTGACCACCTGCGGATAAATGCGCCAGTAACGCGCGGTAATGGTGGCCCAACGTGCGAAGGCACGTGTGTTGCCGGCCGAGGTGTTGCCCTCAAACATGCGACCGTCTTCGACGAATGTGAAGTTCGTGCCGTCGTTCGAGTAACCGACCCGATACCGCGACACGTACTGGTTGTATCCGCCGGGGCCATCGGCGCGCCCTTGTGTAACCGAACCCGCGACCGGCTGCGGCGAACCCAGGTCCATCTGCCACCACATGGCGTTGTTGTTCAACCGCAAGCCATTGATGGGATAAGAGGCATCGCCCCACGCGGCAAGCCACGCAGTTGGGGAGTCCAGTCTGCCCCTCGCCGGCCCGTAGTTGGGGTCGTCGTTTGCTTGCCACCAGTTTGAAGCCGAGAAAGCACTGTCGGGGCGAGTCGGACCGTACATCTCGCCGTTGGTCTCCACAACGCCGTCACCACACGTGAACTGCGCGCCGGGCACGCATGCGCTCGGCGAACCACCGAAGCACGAGGCGTTGGGCTCGACGTAACACGAGGCCGAGCAGCCATCGCCCGCGGTGGTGTTGCCATCATCGCACCACTCCGCAAACGTGAAGAACTCGGCACGCATGGTGATGTGGTTCACCCAGGCGGTGGGAACAATGCGCCAGTAGCGCGCTGCCACGGGCGTGGTGATGTAGTTGTAACGGACGGTCTCCTGATCCCAGTTGCCGGGGAAGCGAGTCGGATCAGCCGGCACGTGCAGCTCGGCCCGTGCATTGTTCACGGTGGTCCAGGAGCTGCCATCGTTCGACCACTGAACGCGGTACTCCGTTACCCGCTGGCCACAACCGTCGCCTGCGCAACCTGTGCCAGCGGTGGTGCGACCCTGTGTTGCCACGGCGCCCACCGTGACCGGCGTCTGGAAGTCTACCTGCAGCCACTGATTCAGGTCATTGGCGCCCGCCGACCAGTTCGAGGGGGTTCCAGCCTGATACAGACGACCCAGCTCAGGGGCATGGCCACGATTAGTTGCAGAATCCCAGAACGAAGAGGCGGTGATGCGCGCGTCGGGAACGCGGCGCAGGTTGGCCGACATGCCAAGACCGATCGGCGTGTCCACGGTGCCATTGCCGCACGACCGGTTGGGAGCCTGATACACAACCAGCGGGAACGTACCACCCGCGTTGCCGCCGAAGGCGCTGACAACCACGGTAATGGGCTCGCCCTGATCCGCGGTTACCGACACGACCGAGCAGCCCAGACGCGTCGCCTTGCTCGCGTCGGCGTCGTCATTCGCGACGAAGGGAGCAGAGGTGGACGAGCAGGTGTTACTGCCGTACGCGCCCATGACGGTGTCGAAGGAGCGGGTGCCGCTGCAGGTCTCAAATACGAACGTTCCCGGGTACGGAGCCGTCCACAGGAACGAGACGTCCTCCTGCGACCCGAAGCCGACGTTGAACCGATCGGGCGACACGTTCACGTCGTTGGTCAGCGTGAACTGACGCACGCCGGTAAAGCCAGGCACATACCAGTCGTGCGTACAACCGGGCTGGTTCCACTGCGGGCAGTTACCCTTGCCCGAGCAGCCGGGGTCTTCGCAGTCGCTGCGGCCATCATTGTCGTTGTCAACGCCGTCGCCACAGCGTCCGGGTGATGTGTTGCGGTACGAGCGGCACTGCTGTCCGGCCGTTGCCAGCGACTGCAGGCACACCGCACGCGGGGTGGTCGAAGCCGTCGGGTTGGCTGCCGAGCAGCTGGCGTTCGCGGTGGTGCTGGTGCACGTCTGTTCGGAGAAGCCGCCCGGGCATCCAGCGGTGCTGCCCGCGTTGGGGCCCGCGCAGTCGCAGTTGACGCCTTCACAGTCACCACCCGGATAACGCGGATGCGCCGTGCCCGGATTCGACTGACCTGTTGCAGGGCGGTCGTTCCACACACCGTCGTCGCAAAGCTCAGTACCGCGCACCAGACCATCGCCGCAGATGCCGTCGCAGGTGGTGACGCCGTTCGTGACAGCCGAGCCCGTCCAACCGGTCGTGGTGTTGCAGCCGCACTCGTACCGGGGTCCGCCATCGACCACGGGGGTACGGTCAGTGCAGGTGAAGCGCGTGTCGGTGTCTTCGCCGCAGGGGTTGCCGGCGCTGCACTCGTTCTGGTTACCGCAGGTCACCGACGGCGCGGCGGTGCCCACAGGAGCCTCCCACTGCACGTTCGTCTCGGCTGTTTCGCGGCAGGTCTGCACGCCGGTCGTGGGCGCCAGACCGTTGATCGAGCACGTGAACTCCGCCGTATGACCCACGTAGCGGTTCGCGGTGACCGTGCCCGCGTCGCGGTACACCACCGACAGGTTGGCCGCGCTGATGGCCGGGCACTGCATACGCTCATAGGTTGGCAGACCCGCTGACCATACGCCGGCGTCGGTGCAGGTCACCACGGTGCTGTCGCTGCCCGACGTCAGGCGATAACCTGTCTGACGCGTAAAGACTGCCCGGTTTGGATACGCCCGCGAGGTCGTGGCCGCACCCAGCGGCGTCTGATAGCTCACCACCGCGGCCACACCGCCAGACACCGAGATATTGCTCAACGCGGCGCACTCAAACACCTCGCAGGTGCGGTCGGCCAACGCCGCGGGCAACACCCAGCCGGTACCGTCCTGACACGTGGCCGTGTACGACTTGGCGGCTGCAGGTGTGCCATCAATCGAGAACCCGGGCGTGCAGGCATACGTGGCGGTGCCGTTGTTGGACGGATCCCAGCCCGCCTGACGCGTGCTGTTGGACCCGACCGCCGCCACCGGCGGATCGCCGCAGGTCACGGCCTGGCACTGACCGCTCCAGGTCGTCCAGGCACCGTCGTCACCGCAGGTCGCCTGTGCGGTGGTACCGCCCGTGGCCGAGCCGCCAATGCGGAACCCTGCTGCGCAGGTATACTGCGCCACGCTGGTAGAGACCGAGGTCGTGTAGCCAGCCGGGTGGGTCAGGGTCGCACCTCCGGACACCGTGCCGGGAGCGGCCGGGAGCGCACCGCAGGCACGCCGCACGCAGACCGGGAGTCCGCCCTGCCATGCTCCGTCGGTGCCGCAGGTACGTGCTGCGGTCTGCACCGAAGTGCCCTGCACCACGAACCCAGCCGAACAGGTGAAGTCGATCGTCGTGCCCACAGAGCGGTTGTTGGGGCCGGTGCCCGTGCCTGTCCGCACCACCTCGGACGCGTCGGCGATGTCAAACGTGGGGCACTCGCGCAGCGCACAGGTGAGCGGCGTACCTGCCCAGCTCCACACACCCTGCGTGGCCAGCGGGTTTGCGTCGTCTTCACAGGTCTGCGAGGTCGTACCCGACGCTGCAATGTAACCGGTCGCGCTGTTGCAGGCGTGCGTCGCCGTGCTGCCGATCGCGTTGCCGCCGCTCGCCGGGGTCACCGTTCCGCCGGTCACCGTCGAAGGCGCCGGGCAGGTCAGGTTCACGCAGGTGGGCGGGCCGCTGCTCCAGCCCGACGCGCCGCAGGTCGCCTGTGCCGAGCCGCTCAGGCGGGTGCCCGAAGCGCAGGTGTAGGTCGCCACGCCGCCGAAGGTGCGATCGGGCACACTCACGCTGAGCGGTGCCGAAGCGCTGAGCGACTCGCAGGTGATCTCGCTGCATGATCCCGTTGGCACTGACCATTCGCCTGCCGTGCCTGTGGACAGACATCGGCGGGTGTACACGGTGCCACCGCCCGGCAGGCCGTTGGTCGTGGAGTCGGCGTTGCAGGTGTAGGTGGCTTCGCCGTTGATGGGGAACGTGGAGCCGGAGGGCGCGACGCTGCGGCCATCGAGAGGTGCCGGTGCGGCGCCGCAGGAGAGCGCCGAACACTGTGGCAGGGCGGCGTTCGCTGGCAGGTTGCAGTCGGTACAGGTGAACGCTGTACCCGACCAGTTGCCGTTGGCAGCGCAGACCCGCGTGGTCGATCCGTTCGGCGTCAGGCCGCTGTTGCAGGCGAACGTGCGCTCCGACAGGTACGTGG
>JAGWVZ010000322.1 GCA_018970625.1 Myxococcales bacterium
AACGCGCTACGGCGGAATGATGCGCAATCCAGGGCAATGAGCGAAGCAGCTCGCGTGCTGCGCGATCGTGACCGGGTGCCCACGCCGCATCGGCCCGACGAGGTGGACCTGCGCTATTGTGTGTGGGAGCTGACCCTCGCGTGTGATCTGGGGTGCAAACATTGTGGGTCGCGAGCCGGAAAGGCGCGCGCCAGTGAGCTGAGCACCCATGAGGCGCTGGACGTCGTGCGCCAGCTGGCTGACCTCGGCTGCCGCGAGGTGTTCCTGATCGGCGGCGAAGCGTACCTGCGCGATGACTGGGATGTGATCGCTGCCGCGATCGGCGCCGCTGGCATGCGCTGCGGCATGACCACCGGAGCGCGTGCTCTCTCGCAAGAGCGCATCGCGCGTGCTGCCGCAGCGGGTATCGATTCCTTTTCATTGTCGCTCGATGGGCTTGAGCGCACGCACGATCTGTTGCGCGGCGCGCCGGGTTCCTTTCGGGCCGTTTTACAGGCGGCCGATGCGCTGCAGCACGCCGGCATTGCGTTCGGCTTCAACACCCAGATCAACCGTGCGTCGCTCCCCGAACTGCCGGCGATCGCGCAGCTGCTGGTCGATCGCGGTGGCGTGGCGTGGCAGGTGCAACTCACCGTGCCCATGGGGCGGGCGGCTGATCGTCCCGACCTGCTGCTGCAGCCCCTTGACCTGCTTGAGGTTTTTCCGCTGCTGGCCTGGCTGCGTGAGACTCGGCTTGCGCCGGCAGGGGTAGAGCTGCAGCCCGGTAACGACATCGGTTATTATGGCGCCTGGGACGAGCGTCTGCGCCGCGCAGGTGTCCAGTGGTCGCCCTGCTCAGCCGGACGCAACACGCTCGGCATCGAAGCCGACGGTACCATCAAGGGGTGCCCGTCGCTGCCCACGACCGCCTACGGAGGCGGCTCGGTACGCGACCGGTCCATCGCCGACATCCTGAGCCAGGCCGCGCCTGTCACCCACCTGCGGCGGCGCACGCGCGAAGACCTGTGGGGTTTCTGCGGCACCTGCACCTGGGCCGATCAGTGTCTGGGCGGCTGCTCCTGGACCTCGCACGTGTACATGGGCAAAACCGGCAACAACCCGTTCTGCATTCATCGTGTGCAGACGCTCGAGCAGAGGGGCGTGCACGAGCACCTGACCCGTGTGGCGGCACCGCCGGGCCTCCCCTTTGATCATGGCCATTTCTCGCTCGAAGAACGCGCCCTGCCACAATCTCCCGCCGAGCCACAGCTGGGCGGGCTGCCACTGCCGCATGTGCTGGCGCTCACGCCCGAGTCGGGCAGCGCGTGGGACATGGACACGCTGCGTGGGTTTGTGAGGCGTACGTGAGAAGAGCAGGGCGGTTGCCTTCCCACCGGACCCTGCAACGACGTCACCTTGTTTCATGACGTACGAAATCCCCGCGAACGGCGAGGTCCGTCACGAATGGCGTCTTTGGGTTACCAGTTGAGCACCAGGGTGTAAGGCCCCCGGAAGGCCGTATGGCCATCAATCACGACGTACACAGACTGATCAGCGCGCGTGATGTTCTGGTACGTCAGGCTGGGCGCAGCAGCGCTCGCTGCCGCGAGACACTCGTCGCGCGCGACGCAGGCGCCCCAGCCGTCGGTGCAGTACCCCAGGCTCGATGAGGGCGTGCATGACTGCAGCACATACAGCGAAGGGTTCCCCAGCCAGCCGTCTGGCGTCAATGAAGCCGTCAGCGTAGCGCCCGCCGGGAGGCGCACTTCATAGATTCGGTTGGATCCGATCGAGTACCCGTAGGTCGTAATCCAGCACGAATTGGTCGGGTCGATCTGGATCGATGAAGGTGCTCCGGCAGTATTTCCAGTGTACGTTCCAGGTGTGACGACGGGAATCGTCGACGTGCAAGCCACTCCAGTCCCACACGAGGGGTGACCAGCGCAGTCGGTGTCCGCACAGTCGATGGCCGAGTCGCGGTCGTCGTCGGTGCCGTTGACACAATCCTCGAATGTGGCGCAGGCCTCGAACCGTTCGCAGTCTGAATCGTCACAATCGACGGCGCCGTCGAGGTCCTCGTCGACACCTCCGGTACAGACTTCAGGTGTAGCGACGGCGCACTCCCGGGCACCATCGCAGTCGGTATCGCTGCAATCGAACTTGCCGTCATTGTCGTTGTCGAGAGCATCGTCGCAGATGGACTCAATGCAGTCGGCCGAACTCAGGCATTCATCATCTGCACAATCGACCAACAGGTCTCCGTCATCGTCGATGGCGTTGGTGCAGCTGATCTCGATGGCCTCATCGCAGGCGGAATCTTCGGAACAGTCGGAATCTGCGCAATCCACGTCCTCGTCGCCGTCCTCGTCGATGCCCCCGCTGCACAACTCCACCGCACAGGACCGCGACAGCGGCAGGCAGAGCGTACTCGCCACGCACGAGAAGCCTTCAGGGCAATCGTCGAGCTCCGTGCAGGACAACAAACATGCGCCGGCGCCCTGCAGCTCGGCGCAGACCATGGCGTCGTCGCCACAATCGCTCGGCGAATCGCAGGGACGACACAGGGACGCGTTGGACTCCGTCTCGCACAGCGCAGAACAACCGTCACCATCCAGCAGGTTGCCGTCGTCGCACGCCTCATCGGTGCCCTGTTCACCGTCACCGCACGCACTCTCGCCGTCCTGCTCGGCGGAGTCGTCCGCAACCACGTCGCCGCTCAGGTCGGTCTCCTCGACGTCGGGTTGTGAAGCGTCGATGGGCCGTGGTGCGGGCTCCGAGGTGTCCGTGGGCCGCACGGGGCGCGGTCCATCGTCGTCGACAGTTGTGCCCGAGCCAGCGGCGTCCGAGCATGCGACGGCAAGCAGCGCGACTGAATAGACGAACAGTCGAGACAGGACGCCTGTCGGGCGTGTTCGAGGAGACTCAACGTTCATGGTGGCTTCTCAAATGAAGGAGGTGTTGGCGCGTTCAGGGGCAGAAAGGGCTGACAGCACAATCGCTATCGGCACAGTCCACACGTCCATCACGGTCGTCGTCGAGTCCGTTCAGACAATTCTCAGCGGTGGCGCCCACACAACTGGCCTCGCGCGCCTGACAGTAGGGGTCCAGACAATCCACCAACGTGTCAAAATCGTTGTCGATTGTATCCGAACACACCTCTGTGACACGCACCAGGCAGGAGATGATCACGTCACACGCGGTGTCATCGCAATCGATGAACGAGTCGCCGTCGTCGTCGACGCTATTGGTGCAGTTCTCTGCGGCGCACGCAGGTAACGCGGAACAGTCACTGTCGGCGCAATCCGTGAAACCATCCCCGTCGTCATCGGTTGAGTTGCCGCATACCTCCAGTCGACAGGCGGGTCTCGTCGAGCAGTCACTATCGGCGCAATCGACGCGGCCATCGACGTCATCATCGAGCCCGTTGGCGCAGTTTTCAGGCGTGGAGACAGGACAAAACGGGTCCCCGAAGCACTGCGAGTCGGCGCAATCGACGAACGTATCCCGGTCGTCGTCAACGCCGTTGGTACAGTTTTCGGGGGTAGCGACAGGACAAAACGGGTCCCCGAGGCACTGCGAGTCTGCGCAGTCAACGAAGGTATCCCTGTCGTCGTCAATGCCGTTCGAGCAGTTCTCGGTGCTGGACGAACAGAAGCTCGTGCAGTCGCTGTCGGCGCAATCGATCAGTCCGTTGCTGTCGTCATCGACCCCGTTGCTGCAGAATTCCAGAAAGATGCAACCCGTGGTCTCGACGCACTGGTCATCATTGCAATCCACATCACCATTGGAGTTGTCGTCGATGCGATTGGTGCAGTTTTCGGGACGGCAGGTGAGGACCGCAGCACAGCTGGGGTCGGCACAGTCCGTCATGCCATCGCGATCGTCGTCGATGCGGTTGTTGCACTGTTCCGGCGGGGGTGAAGCACACACGGCGTCGCGGGCGATGCAGCGTGGATCGGCGCAGTCGGTGAGCCCATCAAAGTCGTTATCGAGGCCGTCGGTGCAGTTTTCCCACACGGCGGTGAGACAGGTAATCAGGCTATCGCAGTCGACGTCATCACAGTCGATGAACGTGTCACCGTCATCATCCGTGCCATTTTCGCACCGTTCCACTGCGGGGCAGGGCGTTACACCTGTACAGTCACTGTCGGCACAATCCACGCGCGTGTCGCCATCGTCGTCGATGCCGTTGTTGCATGACTCGGGACCTACGCACAACGGATGCGTCAGGCAGTCCGGGTCCACACAATCGACGCGGGTGTCGCCGTCGTCGTCGCGCCCGTTGGAGCACACTTCGAGGACGGAGGGCAGACAGAAAGGACTGCTCAGGCACTGTGCGTCCGCGCAATCCACCGCCAGATCCCCGTCGTCGTCGCGTCCATTGTCACACACTTCCGCCGGAGGCACGCAGAACGGATGCCCGACGCAATCGCCGTCCAGACAATCTGCACGGGCGTCGCCATCATCGTCGATGCCATTGTTGCAGATCTCAGTCGCTGGTGAAGCGCACGCCGGGCTGGCGCTACAGTCCGCGTCGGCGCAGTCGATTCGGGTGTCACCGTCATCGTCGCGGCCATTTGTGCACAGCTCGATTCCAGAGGCGCCGCACAGAGGACTCCCTGAGCAATCGCTGTCAAAACAGTCGATGCGCACATCGCCGTCATCATCGATGCCGTTGTTGCAGACCTCTGCTCCACCCGGTGTGCAGGCCGGCGTCGTGGCACAATCGGCATCCCGACAATCGATGAGCGTGTCGCCGTCGTCATCAACGCCGTTCGCACATACTTCGGCTCCTGAACTCGTGCAGGCCGGCGCCGTCGCGCAGTCGGGGTCCAGGCAATCGGTGCGTCCGTCACCGTCGTCCTCTCGTCCG